>JBAVTL010000661.1:0-1553 GCA_049696175.1 Anaeromyxobacteraceae bacterium | reverse complement strand
GGTCCCGCCCGCGGCGCTCGCGCGGGCGGTCACCGACTACTACGCCTCCTTCGACGCCGCGAAGCGCGCGCGGCTGGAGCTCGGGGCGTTCGGGCCGCCGCTCGGTGACGCGAACGCACCGGTCGCGGTCGTCGAGTTCTCCGACTTCACCTGCCCCGCCTGCCAGCGGCTCCGCCCAGAGCTGGAGAAGTACGTCGCCGACCGGCCCGGCCGCGTGCGGCTCCACTTCAAGCCCTACGCGATCCTGTCGCACGTGAACTCCATGGAGGCGGCGCAGACCGGCGAGTGGGCGCGCGAGCGCGGCGCGTTCTGGAAGATGCACGACACCCTCTTCGACAACGCGTTCGTGAACGACCCCGAGTCGCTCGCCGGCTTCGCGCGCGGCCTGGGGTTGGACGGCGACGACCTCGCCGCCGCGCTCTCGGCCGGGCGGTACGTCGCGAAGGTCGAGGGCTCGATGGCGGAGGCCCGCGCGGCGGGGCTCACGGCCACCCCGACGCTCTTCTTCAACGGGCGCATGATCCGCCTCCCCGACTACTCGGAGAGCTGGCTCGACTTCACGCTCGAGGACGAGGAGGAGTGGGTGCGCGGCGGTGGCTGGAGCAGGGACTGACGCGTGACGTCGGGCGCGCCCCACATGCTGCTCGACGTCGACGCGCACGGCCGCGTCACGCCCAGGGACGCCGCGACGCGGCGCGCGCTGGCCGATCGCGCGGGGAGGTTCATCCTCCTCCCGAGCGCGACCGACCTGCTGATCGCACGCCGCGACGAGGCGGTGGGGGGCGCCGCGTCGCGGCCGCGCTGCGTCCTCGCGGGCGACCTCTCCGGCTTCCCGATCGTCGACTTCGTCGCCTTCGTCCACCAGTCCCGCGTCACCGGCGTCCTGACCGTGGCGTCGGACGGCGCGGAGCGCTCCATCGCGTTCAAGGACGGCGAGGTCCGGAGCGCCGAGTCGAGCGCGCCCGGGGAGCGGCTCGGGGAGGTGGCGGTGCGGCTCGGCCTCGCCACCGTGGAGCAGGTCGCGGCGGCGCTGGCGGGCGATCAACCCCTCGGCCGCGCGCTCGTCGCCGGCGGCGCGATCTCGCCGAACGACCTGTGGAAGTGCGTCCACGAGCAGGTCGGAGAGGTGTTCCACGCGATCCTGCTCGCGCGTGACGGGATCTTCCTCCTCGTCGACGAGGACCTCTCGGACCGGGCTGGAGCGGCGCTCGCCGTCAACACCCAGGCGCTCCTCATGGACGGCATCCGGCGCATCGACGAGCTGAGCCTCTTCAAGGCCCGCATCCCGGGGCCCAGGGCGCGGCTGCGCCGCCGCGAGCCTCGCCGCCCCGTCCCGCTCAACGCGGGCGAGCAGCAGCTGCTCTCGCTGGTGGACGGCCTGCGGACCGTGGCGGAGCTCGCGGCCGCCGCCCACCTGAACGAGTTCGACGCCACCAAGACGCTCTACCACCTCGCGGAGGCGGGCTACGTGGAGGCCGCCGGCGACGAGGGGGGCACGGGCACGGCCGGCGATCGGCTCGCGAGCGTCGTCGCGACGCTGAACGACCTGCTCC
>JBAVTL010000660.1:0-11485 GCA_049696175.1 Anaeromyxobacteraceae bacterium | reverse complement strand
CCTCCACCCCGCGCAGCGCGTCGGCGGCGAGCGCCCTCGCCTGGTCGGAGAGCGCGATCTTCACCCTCCCCGGCTCGCCGACCCCGAGGTGGGACGCGGCCTCGGCGTAGAGCCGCGTCTGGTGGGCGCGGACCAGCGGCGGATCCTGCCCGAAGAGCGAGAGGAGGCTCTGCCCGAGCGTGCGCCGGCGGAAGGCCGCCCGCCGCGGCGCCGCCGCCGTGGCGATCAGGGCGCTCTTCACCTTGTTCTGCAGGTCCAGCGCGAGGTCGAACCGCCCACGCAGCCTCGACGCGAGCGCCCACGGGGACTCCTCGCCGTCGTTGCCGAGGACGTGGACCTCGGCGATCTCGGGGAGCCCCTGGAGGAGCGGCGCGTAGGGCGCGGCGGTCACCCACTCGATGCGCGCGTCCGGGTAGGCGCTGCGGAGCGGCTCCAGCAGCGAGGTCGCGAGGACCACGTCGCCGAGCGCGCTGTAGCGGATCACCAGGATGCGCGTGGTCACGGGTGCTCCGATCCCTTCGGGAGGATGCCCAGCATGTGGTCGACGTTCCGCGCGCTCGCGCCGCGGATGGCGCTCACCGCCTGGCGCGCCAGCAGCCCCAGCTCCTCGAGCTGATCGGGGCGCGACAGGAGCTCGTCCGCCACCTTGTAGAGCTGGTCAGGGTTCGCCACCTGGATCCCGCCTCGCCCCTGGAGCACCTGGACCGAGTCCTTGAAGTTCTCCATGTGGGGTCCGAACAGGACGGGCTTCCCCTGCGCGGCCGGCTCGAGGAGGTTCTGACCGCCGCGCGTCACGAAGCTGCCTCCGATGAAGACGAGCGTCGCGAGCCTGTAGGCCGCGGCCAGCTCGCCGATCGAGTCGAGGATGGTGACCGCGGCCGAGCCGGCGATCGCGCCCACGCTTCGCAGGCGAACTCCCAGCCCCTCCGCCGCGGCCAGGGCGAGGATGCGCCCGGCCCGCTCCAGGTACCGTGGCGCGATGACGAGCTGCAGCCCCGGGTAGCGGACGAGGAGGCGCCGGTAGACGTGGAGGACCAGCTCCTCCTCACCCTCGTGCGTCGAGCCGGCCATGAAGACGGGACGATCCGCGGCGAGCCCCATCTCCTCGCGGAGCTGCTCGGCGCGCGACGCGCCCGTGTCGAGGACCAGGGCGTCGAACTTGGTGTTGCCGGTGACCCAGACGCGGTCGGGCGCCGCTCCGAGCGCGAGGGCGCGCTCCGCCTCCTCGTCCGAGCGCATCAGGAAGCAGTCGATGCTCCGGAGCGGGTTCCCGATTGCGCCGAAGAAGAGCCGGTAGCGCGCCAGCTTCGCGGGGTTGAACCGTCCGTTGGTGAGCGCGATCGGGACGCCGGCGGCGTGGGCGGCGCGGATCAGGTTGGGCCAGATCTCCGTGTACTCGAGGACCAGCAGGTCGGGGCGCAGCCGCCGCACGGCGCGCCGGGTGGCGCCGAAGAGATCGTACGGAGCGTAGAGCACGACGTCGGCCTCCACGAGCTTCCGCCTCGCCATCTCGATGCCGCTGTTGGTGATCGTGGTGACGATGATGCAGGCGTCCGGGAGCCGCGCCCGCAGCTCGCGCATCATCGGCTGCAGGGAGAGCAGGTCCCCGGCGCTCGCGCCGTGGAGCCAGACGCGCGGCCTCCCACGCGTCCTGCCATCGTCGAAGCCGCGCCCGTAGAACCCCAGACGCGCCGCGGTCCCATGGCGCAGCTTGGGGTGGAGGAGGAGCGCCGGGAGCACGGCGAGGAAGAGCAGGTAGCTCGCGATGGCGTAGACGAGGTGCACGAGGGCCGATGTCTACTCGAAGACGACGGGGTTGGTGAAGAGCCAGGGGCGCCCGTCCACGGTCCCTTCCACCCGATAGGTCCCGGGAGCACACCCGGCCTCACAGAAGCGCACGCTCGCCGAAGGCTTGAGCGCGAGGGGATGCGCCTCCACCTCTCGGCCGTCGCGCAGGAGGCGGAGCCGGACGTCGCCGGTCGCCGGCCCGTCCAGCGAGAGGTAGAGGCCGGCGCCCGGTACGCGGGTGAGCGCGACGGACGCCACCGGCGCGACGCCGTCGTAGACGCACGTGGCGCGGCCGTCGAGCAGCGCGCCCAGCACCGCGCGGGAGTCAGTCGGCGCGTCGCCCGTGAGCGTCACCGGCAGGTGCATCGAGAACGCCTTGAACGCCGCGGGGTAGCTCGGGTAGCCGTGCGCGTCCGCCGAGCACAGGAAGGCCGGGGCAGGGCGCCCAGCCGCGCGCGCGGCGGCCGCCTCGGCGTCGTAGAGCGCGAGCTCCTCGGCCGGGAAGTGGGAGATCCAGAGGACCGCCTGCGGCTCGTCGAACGGGAGCGCGAGCGCCGCGAGCGCGATCCGGCCGAACGCGCGGTCGTGGAGCGCCTGGTACCAGAAGCTGTCGTTCGACACGACCTCGAAGCCGCGCCACTCCCCCCGTCCCCAGCCGGTGAACGGCCGGCGCGGATGGAGCGGGTGGGCGAGCACCGCGCTGCCGCCCTCGGCGGCCGTCCTCCGCAGCGGGTCCGCCTTCTCCGGAGCGCCGGGCGCCGACGGGACGCCGACCGCAACGACGTGGCCGAAGGCGCTTGAGATCTCCGTCCCCTCCACCACCAGCACGCCGTCGTGGTAGCCGGCGTCGGACGGCGTGATCACGTTGTGGTCGGTGACGACGACGAACTGGAGCCCGGCCTCCTTCGCCGCCCGCACGACGTCGTCGAGGCTGCCGTGGCCATCGGAGTGGGTCGTGTGGACGTGCCACACGCCGCGCGCCTCGCCGGGGACGGGCGCGCTCCGGGGAGCGCGCCGCGAGAGGGTCCAGCCACCGAAGGCGAGCCACCCGGCGGCGGCGAGCGCGAGCGCGACGACGAGAGTCCGCCTCATGCGGTCGGCCGGACGCGGTGCCCGCTCACGCGACGCTGGAGCGCGCCTCGCGCGAACGCTCCCCCTCGAAGATCCGGAAGAGCCGGGCGTACTCGCCGCCCCTCGCCAACAGCTCGTCGTGGCGGCCGACCTCCAGGACCTTGCCGCCGGAGAGCACGTAGATCCGGTCGGCGTGCCGGATGGTCGAGAGCCGGTGCGCGATGACGAGCGAGGTCCTCCGGCGCCCCTCCTCGAGCCCCATGAGGCTGTCGAGCGCCCGCTGCACCTCGCGCTCGCTCTCCACGTCGAGCGCGCTCGTCGCCTCGTCGAGCACCAGGATCGGCGCGTTCTTCAGGAACGCGCGCGCGATGGCGATCCGCTGGCGCTGGCCGCCCGAGAGGCGCACCCCCTTCTCGCCCACGGGCGTGTCGTAGCCCTGCTCCATGGCGCAGATGAAGTCGTGCGCCTGCGCCATCCTGGCCGCGTGCTCGACCTCCGCCTGCGAGATGTCGGGGCGTCCGTAGGCGATGTTGGCGCGCACCGTGTCGTTGAAGAGGACCGTGTCCTGCGTGACGAGCGCGAGCTGGGAGCGGAGGCTCGAGAGCGTGGCGTCCCGGAGGTCGGTCCCGTCGATGGTGATGCGGCCGCCGATCGGATCCCAGAAGCGGGGGAGCAGGTTCGCGACGGTGCTCTTCCCCCCGCCGGAGGTGCCGACGAGCGCGACCACCTCCCCCTTCCGGATCTCGAGGTCGAGCCCCTCGAGGACCACCTGCTCGCCATAGGCGAACCGGACGCCCTCGTACCGGATGACCTCGGCGAACGGCGGCAGCTCGGCCTTGCCGTCGTCACGCACCGAGGGGACGGTGTCGAGGATCTCGAAGACGCGCTCCGCGCCCGCGATGCCCTGCATCATGATCTGGCCGACGCGCCCGATCTGCTTCACCGGCGCGTAGAGCAGGAGGATCGCGCCGACGAACGAGAAGAACTTCCCAGGCTCGAGCTCCCCCGACAGGATGCGGCCGCCGACCCACCAGATCGCGATGGAGAGCCCCGCCGCCGCCATCACCTCCATCAGCGGCGACGAGAAGGCGCGGACGGCGTAGCTGCGCCGGATCACCGCGAGCCAGCGGTCGTTGGCCTGCCCGAACCGGCTCGACTCCCACCGCTCCATGCCGAACGCCTGCACCACGCGGATGCCGCCGATCGCCTCGTGCGTCACGGTGGAGATCGCGCCGAGCTCCTCCTGCGAGCGGGTCGTGACCTTCTTCAGCCGCTTCGAGAGCCGGATGATCGGGAGGAGCGTGAGCGGCACCGCGCCGAAGGCCATCAGCGACAGGCGCCAGTCGAGGATGAAGCAGTTGACCAGCATGACGGCGACCGTCAGCCCGTCGCGGATGTAGCTCGCGACCGCGTTCGTCGCCGCCATCTCGATCGAGCCGACGTCCGAAGAGAAGCGGGAGAGCAGCTCGCCTGAGTGGTGCTTCGCGAAGAAGCTGGGAGAGAGGGAGAGGACGTGGTCGAAGAGCGCGCGCCTGATGTCGGCCACGACGCGCTGGCTGATCATCCCCATCAGGTAGAACTGCCCGAAGTAGGCGACCCCCTTCACCACGGCGACCGCGATCACGACGATCGGCAGGACCGCCAGGATCCGCGCGCGGTCCACCGTCGCGAGCCACTGCTCGAAGCCCACTGCCGCCGGCATGAACTTGCCGAGCGTCGCGACCGCCTGGCTCCGTCCGGTGAACAGGAAGTCGAGCACCGGGCCGAGCAGGTTGACGTAGATCGCCGTCGTGACGGACAGCACCGCCATGCAGGCGATGGCCGCGGCGAGCCCCCAGCGGTAGGGGGCCAGGAACTTCAGGATTCGTCGGATGGGGTGCAAGGCGGCGGACATCCTAATGCAAAGCCCGCCTCGGCGCATTCCCCCCCCGGGAGCGGCCGGGTCCGCGCGCGGCCCGGCTACTCCTCGATGCCCTTGACCTTCCCCTCCGCGCGCCGCCTCTCGATGATCTTCTGGGCGATGGGTGGCGGGACCGGTTCGTAGTGGGAAGACGCCATCGTGAAGTACCCGACCCCCTGCGTGAGCGACCGGAGATCGGCGTCGTAGCTCATGGCCTCCGCGTGGGGGCAGAGCGCCTTGATCACGACGCCGCGCAGCGCCGGCTCCATCCCCTGCACCTTGGCGCGCCGGCTGTTGAGATCGCCCATCACCGCGCCGACGTACTCCTCGGGGACCCGCACCTCGAGGCTCATGATCGGCTCGAGGAGGATGGGCCGCGCCTCGAGGACGGCCTTCTTGAAGGCCATCGATCCGGCCACCTGGAAGGCCATGTCCGAGCTGTCGACGTCGTGGTAGGTGCCGAACACGAGCCTGGCCCTGAAGTCGACCACCTGGTAGCCGGCGAGCGGCCCGGCGCCGATGGCGCCGCGGATCCCCTTCTCCACCGAGGGGATGAACTGGCGGGGGATGGAGCCTCCGACGATCGCGTCTTCGAACTCGAAGCCGGCACCGCGTGGCAGCGGTGAGAGCTCGACGTGGGCGTCGCCGTACTGCCCGTGGCCGCCGGTCTGGCGCTTGAACTTCCCCTGCGCCTTGGCGCCGGTCGTGATGGTCTCGAGGTACGAGGGGGTCGGCGGCGCGAGCGTGACCTCGATCCCGTGCTTGCGCTTCACGCGCTCGACGGTCACCTCGATGTGGGCCTGCCCCATCCCCTTGATGAGCAGCTCGGCCGAGTCTGGATCGCGCACCAGCTCCAGCGAGGGGTCCTCCTCGATGAGCTTGTGCAGCGCCGCCGCCGCCTTGTCGTCGCCGGTCTTCGCGTGCACGGCGAAGGCGACCGGGCGGGAGTGCTGCTTGAACTCCGGGAGGACGACCGGCACGTCGCGATCGCAGAGCGTGTCGCCAGTCCGGGCGTCCTTGAGCTTGAGCAGCACCACGAACTCGCCAGGCCCGGCCTCCTGCACCTCGACCGTCTGCGCGCCGTCGGTCCGGTAGAGGTGGGCGACCCGCTCCTCCGCGCGGCTCCGCGGGTTCGTCAGGACGCCGTCGGCCTTGATCGTGCCCGAGAAGACGCGGAGGTAGTCGATCCGCCCGGCATAGTGGTCGATCGTGGTCTTGAAGACCTGCGCGCTGAAGGGGGCGTCGGGGGCCGCGGTCCGCTCGGTCTCGCGGCCGGCGAGATCCTTGCCGACGACCTTGCGCGCCTCGGGCCCAGGGAGGATCCGGAGCGTGAGCTCGAGGAGCTCGCGCACGCCGATGCCGGCCTTCGCGGCGACGCAAGCGATCGGGAGGAACTTCTGCGCGCGCGCTCCCGCGGCGAGGCCGCGGTAGATCTCGTCCTCGGTGAGCGCCGCGCCGTCGAGGTACTTGCCGAGCAGCTCGTCGTCGGACTCGGCCGCCGCCTCCAGCAGGGCCGTCCGCAGCGGCCCCACCTGCGGCTTCAGCGCCGCTGGCACCTCGGCCTCCGTCCACTTCGCGAAGCCCTTCGGATCGGCGAGGTGGAGCTTCATCGACACCAGATCCACGATCCCGCTGCAGCCCACCCCTGCGCCGATCGGCAGGTGGAGCGCGACCGGGCGGACCTTGAGGGACGACTCGACGTCGCCGAGCACCTTGCCGAAGTCTGCCCCCTCCCCGTCGATCCTGGTGAGGACCCCGAGCGCAGGCACGCCCGACTCCGCGAGCACGTCGAAGGTGCGCTCCGCCCGGTTGTGGACGCCGTCGACCGCAGAGACGGCGAGGAGCGCGCCGTCGGTCACCTGGAGCGCCCACTCCACCTCGGCGAGGAAGGCGCTGAAGCCCGGGCAGTCCAGGATGTTGAAGAGCCGATCACCGTCCTCGAAGGTCTCGGGGTGGAGCGAGAGCGTGAAGTTGCGCTTCTTCTCCTCGGGATCCGCGTCGAGGCGCGAGCTCGAGCCCTCCGGGCTGGCGCGCTTCGGGTCGGAGGCGCGGAGCAGTGCCTCGACGAGGGCGGTCTTGCCTGCGCCGTCGGCGCCGAGCATCGAGAAGGTGCGGATCACGCGGTTGGCCATGGTGGGGCTCCTCCGATCGACCTAGTCTGCTACGGGTTGGGCGCCGTGCGCCACGGCTGATTTCGGGCGTGGCGCAATCCTCATCGGTTGAACATACCCGGCAGGGCCTCGCTCACTCCGTCCAGGATGAACTGGATCGCGACCGCGACGAGCAGGAGCCCCGCCGCGCGCTCCACGATGGAGAGGGCGCTGCGCCCGAGGACCCGCTCGGTGCGCGCGGCCCCCGCCAGGATCAGGTAGGTCGCGGCGCAGGTGACGAAGATGGCGAGCAGGACCGGCAGCGCCTGCCAGTGCCCGCTCCCGTGGGCCCGGGACATGAGGACGATCGACGTGGCGATCGAACCGGGCCCGGCCAGCAGGGGCATCGCCAGGGGGACGATCGCCGGATCGTCCTTCTCCGCCCCCGCCGCGACCTCCCCGTCGGTGATACGGGCCTTCGACGGCTGGGTCCGGATCATGTCGAGCGCGATCAGGAGCAGGACTACGCCACCGGCCACCTTGAACGCCGCGAGCGTGACGCCGAGCCACGAGAGGATGGCCGCGCCGGCGAGCGCGAAGAAGGCGAGGACGGCGAACGCGGTCACCGACGCGCGGAGCGCGGCGCTGCGCCGGGTGGCGACGGAGTCCCCCCGCGTGATCGCGAGGAAGAACGGGACTGCGGCGATCGGGTCGACGACGAAGAAGAGCGCGGAGAGCGCGACGAGGAAGCTGGCGGTGAGCTCTGCGACCACGCCCCGCTACCCGCCGAACCCGGACAGCCGGATCGACCAGACCTTCCGCACCGCCTCGAGGAGGATGCGCCGCGACATCTTGGAGTAGCCCACGCGCCGATCCTCGAAGACGATCGGGAGCTCCTGCACCCGGAAGCCCCTTCGCACGGCCCGGTACGTCAGCTCGATCTGGAAGGCGTACCCGGAGCACTCGACCGTCGCGAGGTCGATCGCCTCCAGCACCTCGCGACGGAAGCACTTGAAGCCGCCGGTGAGGTCGCGGATCGACAGCCCCAGGATGGTCCGCGCGTACAGGCTCCCCCCGCGCGACATGATCTTCCGGCCGAGCCCCCAGTTCACGGTCCCGCCACCGGGCACGTACCGCGAGCCGAGCACGACGTCGGCCTGCTCGGCGGCGGCCAGCAGCCCTGGCAGGTACTTAGGGTCGTGCGAGAAGTCGCAGTCCATCTCGAGGATGAGCCCGTAGTCGCGCGCGAGGGCCCAGGCGAAGGCGGCGAGGTAGGCCTTGCCGAGCCCCTCCCTGCACGCGCGGTGCAGGACCTTGACCCTCGGATCGGCCTTCGCGAGCTCGTCCGCGATCCTCCCGGTGCCGTCCGGTGAGTCGTCGTCAACCACCAGGACGTCGACATGGGGCACCGACGCCAGGATGGCGGCGACCATCGGGCGCAGGTTCTCCGCCTCGTTGTAGGTCGGCAGGCAGACGATAGGCTTGCGACCGCTCATGACGCGAGCACCCCTGCGACCTCTTCCGCCACGCGGAGCGGCGCCCCCGGCTCGCCTAGCGAGCCCCGCACCTCGCGAAGTCCAGCCAGCTGCGCCTCCCGGGCGGCTGGGTCCGCGAGCAGGGTCTCGAGCGCCGCCGCCATCAGCTCCGCGCTCGCGCCGCCCTGGAGCAGCTCGGGGACGACGCGCCGGCCTGCGAGCACGTTCGGGAGCGAGAAGAACGAGATCTTCACGAGCAGCCTCGCGACGAAGTAGGTGAGCCAGGCCATGCGGTAGACCGCGATCATCGGCCGGAGCATCAGCGCCGCCTCCAGCGTGGAGGTGCCGCTCTTGACGATGGCGCCGTCGCTGGCCCCGACCACCTCGGCCGTCCGGCCGTCTACCAGCCTCACGTCGAGCCCGGGGTGCTCCGCGAGGTGGGCGGAGAGCTGCTCGCGAGGGAGCGTGGGCGCCACCGGGACGACGAACTGGGCGCCGGGGTGCTTCGCGAGGAGCCGCTCGGCCGCCCCCAGCATGTGCGGGAAGATCCGGGCTATCTCGCTCGGCCGGCTCCCGGGGACGAGCGCGATGGTGGTCCGCCCGGAGGGCAGCCCCAGCTCGGCGCGGTAGACCTCCGGCGTCGCCGGGAGCGGCCTCTCGGCGAACGGGTGGCCGACGAAGCGCGCGGCGACGCCTGTCCCCTCATAGGCCTTCGGCTCGAAGGGGAGGATGCAGAGCATCCGGTCGACCACCTTCGCGATCTTCCTCGCGCGGCCGCGCCGCCAGGCCCAGATCGAGGGAGAGACGTAGTAGACGACCTTGATCCCCATCTTCTTGAGCTTCGCCGCGAGCCGCAGGTTGAAGTCGGGGAGGTCCACGAGCAGCGCGACCCGAGGGCGCCGCTCCGCGGCCGTCCGGGCGAGGCCGCGCAGGATGGCGAGGATCCGGGGGATGCGTGGGAGGACCTCGCCGAGCCCCATGACGCAGATCTCCTCGGCGGGGTAGAGCGCCTCGAGCCCTGCGTCGCGCAGCGCCGGACCGCCTACCCCGAACGCGCGGAGCCCCGGCCGCAGCCGCCGCAGCTGCTCGAGCGCGCGGGCCGCGTGCAGGTCGGCGCTCGCCTCGCCCGCGACTATCAGGATCTCTTCGGACATTCGAGGCCGTTTATAGCACGGGGGGCGCGCCGCCCGGCCCCGCCTATGGACCGGCCCGCCCGCGTCCCCGCCCCGGCTCCAGGCGCCGCGGTGGAGCCCACCGACGGGTGACTCGCCCTCCCGGCCATTGTACCTTCCGCCGCCTATGACCGCGACACTCCTCTCCTACGGCGAGCGGCCGCGACCGACCGCCACCCCGGCCGCCGCGCTAGCCTGGACCGCGCTCCACGCACCACTCTTCATCGCGCTCTACGTCGAGCCCATCCGCGCGGCGGCGCTCGCGACGCCCGAGGCGTGGCGCGCCTGGCTCTGGCCGACCTTCGTGCCGCAGGCTGGACTCCTCGCGCTCCTCGCGTGGCTCGTCGCGCTGCCGCTCTCGCGCTGGCCGCGGCTCTACCGCTTCGCGGCGCCGGCCGTCGCCGCGCTCGCCACGATCGTCATCGCGCTCGACAGCCGCGTCTTCGGCGCGCTCGGGTACCACCTCAACGGCTTCTTCTTGCGGCTGATGATGCAGTCCGGAGCCCTCCGCGAGGCGGGCGTGCCGCTGTCTGACGTGCTCCTCTTCGGCGCCGTCGCGGCGGCCTGCGCCGCCCTGGACGTCTGGGGCGCAGGGCTGTTCTTCCGCCGCGCCACCTGGCCACGCCGCGCCCGCTACTGGGCGCTCGGGCTCCTGCTCCTCGCGGGGGCGGAGCGGGTCTACGGCGGCTTCCTCGTCCACTACGGCGGCCCCGCGTTCTTCGCGGCCTCGACCGTGCTGCCGCTCCAGATCCCGATACGGATGGCGGCGCTCGTCGCGAGGATCACCGGCGAGCCGAAGGCGGATCCGCTCGCCGGCGCGAAGTCCGCGCGCGTCCCCGCGGGGGTTCCGCCGGCCGAGATGCGCTTCGAGCGGCGCCCCGACGTCCTCTTCCTGGTGGCGGAGAGCTTCCCTGCCGACCACCTGGACGCGAAGACGACGCCGAACCTGTGGCGAAGGACGCTCGAGGGGGCGCGCTTCGAGCACCACTACAGCGGCGCGAGCAACACCGAGTTCGGGATCTTCTCGCTCCTCTACGGGCTCCAGGCGGCGAAGCTCGAGGCGACGCTCGGCGCCGGCCGGCAGTCGCCCGTCTTCCCGGTCTTTCGCGCGAACGGCTACCGGCTGCGCGTGCTCGCCTCGTCGTGCGTCGACTGGATGGGGCTGAAGGAGACCGTCTTCGGGAACGTACAGGACGAGCTCGAGACCTGGTGCAAAGGGCACGCTCCGGAGAAGTCCGACGTCGATCTGCTGGACTCCGCCCGGCGCTTCGTCGACGCCGGCCCGGACGACCAGCCGGTCTTCATGTTCATGTTCTTCTTCGGCACCCACTTCAACTACTTCCGGGACGCCGAGGACGTGGTCTTCACGCCGGAGTGGGACGGAAGCGGCGGCCTCAAGGCGAGCACCGAGCCAGGCTGGCGCATCGAGAACCGGGCGCGCAACGCCGCCCACGCGCTCGATCGGCGCCTCGAGTCCTTCCTGACCTGGTTCGAGCGGCGGCGCGGCCGCCCGCCGCTCGTCGTCTTCACCGGCGACCACGGCGAGGAGTTCCGCCAGAAGGGACACATCGGCCACGGCTCGCAGGTCACCCGCGAGCAGATCCACGTGCCGGCGATCTGGTTCGGCCCCGGCGTGCCCGTGGGCACCTTCCCCGCGCCGACGTCCCACGCCGACGTGCTCCCCACGCTCCTCGCGCTCCTCGGCGACCGCCACCCGCCTGCGCTCTACTCCGACGGGATGTCGGCCTTCGAGGCGCCGTCCGACCGGTTCGTCGTCTCGACCGTCGGCTGGGAGCCCAGCTACGCGGTGATCGGCCTGGACGTGAAGGTCCGCATGTACGCCGGGCTCGGGACGGCCAGCGTGACCGACCTCGACGACAAGCCGCTGGCCGACGGCGACGCGCGGCTGGCGAAGCACGCGAGCGGGATCCTGCGCGCGATGCGCGGAGAGCCCGAGCCCGCCGCCGCGCGTCCCGGGCCCCCGACCGC
>JBAVTL010000659.1:0-6761 GCA_049696175.1 Anaeromyxobacteraceae bacterium | reverse complement strand
TTCGGCTGGACGAAGACCGTCGCGAGCTTCAGGAAGACCCGATTCAGAGGGCAGGCGCGCACGCAGCTCGCCGCTCACCTCGTCGCCGCCGCCTACAACCTGCTCCAGATCTCGAAGCTGATGCCCGCGTAGCCGTAGCGCCCCCTCACCCTGGCCCTCTCCCCCGGTGGGGGAGAGGGGAGGTTGACTTTCGGAGCACTCGTCCAGCCTCGGGGCCGGTTCTTCAACAGCCTGCTAGATTGGCGGGATGCTCCTCTACCTGCATGGCTTCGCCTCCGGGCCGGGATCCGCCAAGGCCGTAGACCTGGCGCGCCGCTTCGCGGCCGACGGCGAGCGGCTGGAGCTCGCCGACCTTACGCCCGGGCCGCTGGGCTTCGAGCGCTCCACCCCGACCTCGATGCTCGCCGTGGTCCGCGGGCTGCTCGAGCCCGCCCGGCCGCCGCACGTGCTCATAGGGAGCTCGCTCGGTGGGTGGCTCTCGGCCCACACCGCGTCGCGCGATCCGGCGGTCGAGCGGCTGATCCTCCTCGCCCCCGCCTTCAACCTGGTCGAGCGATGGCTCGGGCGGCTCGGGCCGGAGCAGGTCGCCGCGTGGAGGCGGGACGGGCTCGAGGTGGACCACCACGCCACCGGCACCCGCCGGCGGATCGGTCACGCCTTCATCGAGGACGCGGGGCGCTACGCGCCCTACCCCGAGGTCCGCGTCCCCACGCTCGTCATCGCTGGGCGGCAGGACGAGATCGTCCCGCTCGCAGACATCGAGCGCTTCGTCGCGCAGACGCCTTCGGCGCGGCTCCTGGTGCTGGACGACGGCCACGGCCTGGAGCGCTCCTACGCGCGGATCTACGCGGAGGCGAGCGCGTTCCTGCGTGCGAGTCCCCCGGCGTAGGCCCGGCGACGAGACGCCCGCGCGAGGTCCGCGACCCCGCAGCGCCCCTCCATTGTGCTGACATCATGGTGTGATTACACTACATCCATGATCCGCACCCAGATCCAGCTCACCGAGGTCCAGGCCAGGAGGCTCCGCGTCGCGGCGCGGCGCGAAGGGGTCTCCCTCGCGGAGGCGATCCGGCGACTGGTAGACCGTGGCCTCGCCGAGGAGTCCGAGGAGCGCGCCCGCCTGTACGCGCGCGCTGCCGAGGCGGTCGGGCGCTACCGCGATCGCAAGGGCGCGAGAGACGTCGCGAAGGATCACGACGCCTACCTGGACGAGGCGTTCGGATGAGCCGGGTCTTCGTGGACACGTCGGCCGCCTACGCGCTGCTCGACGCAGGGGACTCCGCCCACGCAAGGGCCCGCCGCGGGTTCGACCTCCTGCGCACCCGGGAGGCCCTCCTCGTGACGACCTCCTATGTCCTCGTGGAGACCTGCGCGCTCGTGACGCGCCGCCTGGGGCTCGCCGCGCTCCGCGACTTCCGTGAGAACCTCGCGCCGCTGCTCGAGGTGAGCTGGGTAGACGCGGGCGTGCACGACGCTGCGCTCGACCTGCTCTTCGAGCGACGCAAGAGCAGCCTCAGCCTGGTCGACGCCGCGTCCTTCATCGTCATGAGACGCGAGCGCATCGACGAGGCGTTCGCGTTCGACCGCCACTTCGAGGACGAGGGATTCTCCTTCCCCGCCTGACCCTGGTGGAGCCCTGCGGCCCTACCCCTGCGCCCCCGCCTGCTCCCCGTCGCCCTCGTCGTCGTCGCCCTCGACGTCCGTCCGGTACTTGCGCAGGACCCGCTTGAAGTTGGAGCGGTCCATCCCGGCCTTGCGCGCGGCGGCGGAGATGTTGCTGTCGCAGGCCTTCATCAGCGCGTCGACGTACCCCTTCTCGAAGCGCCGGAGCGCCTGCTCCTTGGCGGCCGCGTAGGACTGCGTGAGCCAGGCCGCCTCGTCGCCGCCGGCCGGCGCCTCGCGCACGAGCGGCGCAGAGCGCCCGGTGATCGCTGGCGGCAGGTCGGTCGGGGTGATCGTCTCGCCACGGCAGAGCACCACGGCGCGCTCGATCGCGTTCTCCAGCTCCCGCACGTTCCCAGGCCAGCGGTAGCCGGAGAGGAGGTCGATCGCCTCCTGCGAGAGGCCCTTCACCTTCTTGCCGAGCCGCTCGGTGTAGCGGCGCAGGAAGTGGTGCCCGAGCAGCGCGACGTCCTCCACGCGATCCCGCAGCGCGGGCAGCTGCACGTTGATCACGTTGAGCCGGTAGAAGAGGTCCTCCCGGAACTTGCCCCCCTTGACCAGCTTCGGCAGGTCGCGGTGCGTCGCCGCGATGACCCGGACGTCCACGTGGATGGCGTCGGCCGCGCCCACGCGCTTGAACTCGCCCTCCTGGAGGACGCGCAGCAGCCTGACCTGGGTCGCCGGCGGGATGTCCCCGATCTCGTCGAGGAAGATGGTCCCGCCGTCGGCCGCGTCGAAGAGCCCCTTCGAGTCGCGCTGCGCGCCCGTGAAGGAGCCCTTCACGTGGCCGAAGAGCTCGCTCTCCAGGAGGGTCTCGGTGAGCGCCCCGCAGTTGAGCGCGACGAAGGGGTGGGTCTTCCGCGGGCTCCGCGCGTGGAGCGCGCGCGCCACCAGCTCCTTGCCGGTCCCGGACTCGCCGGTGACGAGCACCGTCGCGGCGCTGTAGGCCACGGCGTCGACCATCCGCGTCACCTCGCGCATGGCGGGCGAGTTGCCGACCAGCCCGTCGGCGACGGCGCCAGTCCGCTCGAGGAGCTGGGTCTCGAGCTGGCGGTTCCGGTCCGCGAGCGCCTTCCGCTCCGCCGCCTTGGCCACCGCGCGCACGACGATCTCGACGTCCTCGAAGGGCTTCGTCAGGTAGTCGTACGCCCCCATCCTCACCGCCTGGAGCGCCGTCTCGACCGTCGCGTGGCCGGTCATGATGATGACCTCCACCTCGGGGCGGCGGTGCTTCACGGTGTTGAGCAGCTCGAGGCCGGAGAGCTGGGGCATCTTGATGTCGAACAGCGCGACGTCGAAGTCCTCGGCGGCGAGCCGCTGGATCGCGGTGATCGGGTTGTCGAGCGCGACGACCGTGTGCCCCGCGCGCCTGAGGAGGGCCTCCAGCGCCTTGAGCAGCGCGGGCTCGTCGTCCACCACGAGCACGTTGACGGATCTCTCTGCGGCCTTCGGCTCCATTGCGTCCTCCCCTTGCGTCACGGCTCCGCCGGCGCCGCCGGGAGCTCCACCGTGAAGGCGGCCCCCATGCCCGGCGCGTTCTCGGCGACGATGCTGCCGCCGTGCTCCTCGACGATCTGGTAGCAGATCGACAGGCCCAGCCCGGTCCCCTGGCCCTCGGGCTTGGTGGTGAAGAACGGCTCGAAGATCCGCTTCGTGGCCTCGGGGGGGATCCCGTCCCCGTCGTCAGTCACGCTGAAGCGCACGCGCCCCGGTCCGGCCGGCCCGGTCGCGACCACGATCCGTCCGCCGTCTGGCATCGCCTGGATCGCGTTGACCACGAGGTTCACGACGATCTGCTGGAGCTGGTTCGCGTTGCCGAGCGCGAAGGCGGGCTGGTAGTCGCGGACCACCTCGTACTTCCGCTCCTTGAGCTGCGACAGCATGAGGAAGAGCGCGTCGTCGCACACGACCCCGAGATCGACGCGGCCGCGCTCCTCGGGCTTCGGCTGGCGCGAGAACCGCAGCAGGGACTCGACGATCCGCTTCGCGCGGAGCGCGGCGTCCTGGATGAGCCGCAGGCTCTCCGTGTCGTCGGCGCTCCGGCCCGCCTCGCGGGCCATCATCTGGGCGAAGGCCAGGATGCCGCCGAGCGGGTTGTTGATCTCGTGCGCGACCCCGCCCGCGAGCTGGCCGACGGCGGCCATCTTCTCGGCGTGGAAGAGCCGGCGCCCCACCTCGCGCTCGTCGGTGACGTCCTTGAAGGTGACGACCGCCGTGGCGTCGGCCCCGGCGCCGATGGGGAAGCTGCGCAGGAGCCAGGTGCGGTCGCCGAAGGCGACCTCCCGCTCCGCGGGCCCGCCGAGCGCCATCGCGCACCTCGCGGGACATGGGAGCGCTCCGTACGCTTGCTCGCTGCAGCGCAGCCCCGCGAGCTCGGTCGGCGCGACCCCCGCGGCGCGCGCGAAGGCCGTGTTGGAGCGGACGACCTCGCACCCCTCGGCGCGGAGGATCGCCAGCGGATCGCCGATGGCGTCGAAGCTGGCCCGCCACTCCTGCGCGGCGCGAACGAGCGCCGCTGAGCGCTGCACGAGCCGGTTGTCGAGGTCCCGGTTGAGGCGCTCCAGCTCGTCGTTGCGCTCGGCGACGAGCCGCTGCAGCCGCTGGTTCTCCTCGACGATCCAGTACTGGTCCACCGCGCTCTGGATGGTCGCGAGGAGGTGCGCGTCGTCCCACGGCTTCCAGATGAAGCGGAAGATCTCGGACTGGTTGACCGCCTCCTCGATCGCGCTGGAGTCGGCCTGACCGGTGAGCAGGACGCGCTGGATGTTCGGCCAGCGCTCCTTGACCACGCGCAGGAACTCCACGCCCGACATGCCGGGCATGCGGTAGTCGGAGATGACCGCCTGGATCGGCTCGCGCTCCAGGGAGAGGAGCCCCTCCTGCGCGTCGGCCGCGAGCAGCACCTTCCCGCGAAACCGGCCGCGCAGGATGCGGGCGAGCGTCCGGCGCACATGGTCGTCGTCGTCGACGACGAGCACCGCCGACTCCGGCCGCGGCACGCGCCGATCTCCCACGCTGATCTTGGCCCCCACCGATTCCATCCTTAAGGGAACACCCAGCCTGCACGCACCAAACCACCGGGCACACACCACTACCGCCACGTATTCAAGGGCTTATGATGGCCGCGCGCAGGGTCCGGTCTGACCCGGTTCATACTACACCCGTAGCCCGCGGTCTCTGACCCACCCGGAGGAGGCCCGAGCGGGGCCAGGTCAGGACTGTCCGGCCTCGTAGCGGTAATTCTGCGCCTGATAGAGGCAGATCGAGTTCCGTCCGGAGCGCTTCGCCTGGTACAGCGCCTCGTCCGCGAACTTCACGAGCAGCTCGGCGCTCGAGATGTCCTTCGACGGGAAGAACGCGACGCCGATGGAGACGGTGATCCGCAGCTCGACCGGCGGCGAGGCCCCCGCCCCCTCGCCGAGCGCGTGGCGGAAGAGCTTGCCCCCGATCGAGCGCCAGACGCGCTCCGCGACGGCGAGCGCGCCCTGGACATGGGTCTTCGGGAGGATGACCGCGAACTCCTCGCCGCCATACCGCGCCGGGATGTCGGGGTCCCGGAGCGAGCCGCGGAGCAGGTCGGCCGACTCGCGGAGGACCAGGTCGCCGGCCTGGTGTCCGAAGCGGTCGTTCACCCTCTTGAAGTGGTCGAGGTCGAGCATCATGAGCGAGACCGGGTCGGAGTAGCGCTGGGCGCGCCCGAACTCCTCCAGGAGCCGCTCGTCGAAGAAGCGGCGGTTCCTCAGGCCGGTGAGCCCGTCGGTGATCGACTGCTCCTCCAGCTTCCGCTGCACGGCGTGCAGCTCGTCCTGCAGCCGCTTGATCCGGAGCATCGCCGCGCACCGGGCGAGCAGCTCCGCCTCGGCGAAGGGCTTGGCGAGGAAGTCGTCGGCGCCGATCCTGAGCCCCGCGACCTTGCTGTCCAGATCGGCCTTCACCGAGAGGATGATGACCGGGATGAAGTGCTCGTCGGAGCGCGCCTTGACGATCCGGAGCACCTCGAGCCCGTCCATGTCCGGCAGGACCATGTCGAGCAGGACGAGATCGGGCGGCTCGGTCCGGACCTTCCGGATGGCCTCCTTGCCGTCCGCAGCCGTGATGACCTCGAAGCCCTCGCGGACCAGCACCTGCTGCACCCAGTCGAGCTGGGTCTTCGAGTCGTCGACGACTAGGATCTTCTGGCGGCTGGCCATCTGGGGAGTGAGAGGATGATCGTCCGCGCCGGCGACGCCGTCAAATGAGGGCTTCGACGACGTCCGCCGGGATCACCGGCGCGAGCCCGCCGCCACCGAGGATGTTGACGATCGGCGAGGCGGCCGCGCGCACCACCGACCCCGACGGAGGGCGCGGCCCGAGACCGCAGTAGGTCGAGAGATCGCGGTAGAGGACGCCGCGCGTCACTCCCTCAGGGGTGATCCGCGTGGCCGGGCCGCGGCGCGCGAAGATCCGCTCCTGCGCGACGAAGCCACCCCCCCGGGCGTCGCCGA
Organism: Anaeromyxobacteraceae bacterium; assembly: GCA_049696175.1. Taxonomy (GTDB): domain Bacteria; phylum Myxococcota; class Myxococcia; order Myxococcales; family Anaeromyxobacteraceae; genus DATIVK01. Next base: position 615 of record JBAVTL010000659.1, on the reverse strand, counting down.
GCGCCGCGTCGACGATCCCCGGCCACTCCCCCGGGTCCGCCTCGGCGCCGAGCTGTACGCTCTTGCCGCCGTAGTCCCAGCTCCGCTTCAGGACCCACCGCTCCCGCTCGGACTTGACGCGCTGGGCGAGCCGACCGTCGAGCCGCCGCGTGAACGGGAGGCGCGCCGCCGCCGCCAGCTCGTCACCGGTCAGCCCCGCGCGCGCCGCGAGCCCGCCGTCCTCGGCGCACTCGGAGAGCCGCGCGAAGAGCGCCTTGGCCTCCAGCAGCCCGTTGACCGGGTTCGCGATCGGATACCGGGCCGGGTCGCGCAGCGCGCGGGCGAACGGCGCGTCCACCTCAACGCGGTGCGCCCAGACGTGCCGGTAGAGGACGTCCCACTCCTCGGGCACGCAGCCGGCCGGCACCAGGTTCTCGACGCGGTGGCCCATCTGGCGGAGGTGGCTGGCGAGCCGCCGGAGCTCCCCGATCTGCGCGTCGCCGGCGCGCGCGACGAGGGCGATCGACGGCACGGAGCCCGCCCCGCCGCGCGCGCGGTGGAAGTCGACGAGCGCGACCCGCAGGCTCTCCATGTGGCTGCCGCAAGCGGCGACGAGCGCCTCGCGCTCCCGGGGGG
>JBAVTL010000658.1:0-1719 GCA_049696175.1 Anaeromyxobacteraceae bacterium | reverse complement strand
GCGCTCCGGGTGGCGGGGACGCTCTTCGCCGGAGACGACGCCACGCGCGCCGTCGCGCGCGGGGAGGCGGCCCGGATCTTCACCGGCGCGCAGCTCCCTCCCGGCGCCGATGCGGTCGTGATGCAGGAGGTCGTCTTGGTCGAGGGTGGGCTGGCGCGGATCGGGCGAGCCGCCGTCAGGGGCGAGCACGTCAGGCAGGCCGGAGAGGACTTCGCGCAGGGCGCGATCGCGCTGCGCCCGGGGATCCGGATCGGCGCCCGGCAGCTGGCGCTGCTCGTGTCGGTCGGCGTCGAGCACGTCGCGGTGGGCCGCCGTCCGCGCGTCGTGGTGATCTCCTCTGGAGAGGAGATCCTCGGGCGACGCGTCCCCGACTCGAACGGGCCCGCGGTCGCCGGAGTCCTGCGCGCGGCCGGGGCCCAGGTCGAGACCCGCGTGGTCGGCGACAGGATGGAGCTGCTCGCGGAGGCGCTCGCGGCGGGGCTGGCCAGCGCCGACGCGGTGGTGACCATCGGCGGGGTCTCGGTCGGGGATCGGGACCACGTCGCCGCGGCCGTCGGCCGGATCGGCGGAGAGACGCGGGTTCATGGCGTCCCGATGAAGCCGGGGAAGCCCTTCCTGTTCGCGCTCGCCGCGGGGAAGCCGATCCTGGGGCTGCCAGGGAGCCCCTCCGCCTGTCTCGTGGCGCTCGAGGTGTTCGGGCGGCCGGTGATCCTGCGGCTGGCGGGGGCCGAGCGGGTGGGCCGCCGTTCGATGCGGGTGATCCTCGCCGATCCGGCGGCCGGGAAGCCGGGGCGGGCCCGCTTCCTGTGGGCGCGCCTCGATCCCGAGGGGCGGGCGAGCGCCCTGGGGCGCGACTCGGCGCAGGTGAAGGGGCCCGCGCTCGCGGACGCGCTCCTCCTCGTGCCCGAGGCGGCCGGAGAGCTGCCGGCCGGAGCGGAGGTGGAGGCGTGGCTCCTCGACGACGACGTCTGACGACCATCATCGCCGTCTCGGGGCCGAGCGGCGCCGGAAAGACGCGGCTCATCGCGATGCTCCTCCCGCGCCTCACCGAGCTGGGGCTCCGGGTCGCCGTGGTGAAGCACAGCGGCCACGCGCACGGGTTCGACGTGGCAGGAAAGGACACGGAGGTCCTGCGCCGGGCCGGCGCGGTCGCGGCGGCCATCACCGGCCCCAGCGAGACCGCGTGGTTCGGCCCGCCGATCCAGGGAGCGCGGGCGCTCGCGCGCACGCTGCCGCCGGTCGATCTCGTGCTCGCCGAGGGCTTCAAGGCGGAGCGGCTGCCGCGCGTGGAGGTGCATCGGCGCCGCGTGAGCCGGGAGTTCCTCTGCGCCTCCGACCGGGGCGTGATCGCGATCGTCACCGACGAGCCACCGCCTCGGCCACTGCCGACCTTCGACGCCGGCGACGCCCGGGGGCTCGCGGAGTTGTTGGTCGGCCGCCTTCGACGCCTGCGCTCGGCTCGTCGCGCGAGGAGGTAGTCCGGTGTCGGCCCTCGGCGCGGTGTCATGGAACGGTGGGACCGGGCGGGGAGGGACGCTGGTGTATGCTCGCTCGTCGAGCGGGCGCGCCGGTCGAGAGTGGACGGCGGCGCGGAGCTGGAGGCGGCGTGATGGGTAGCCCGAGGGCTGATGAGCTGATGGCGGCGCTCGCCGCGGCCGTGGTCGAAGCCGACGCCGCGGACGCGCGCTCGCTCGCGGCCGTGCGTGATGCGCTCGCCGC
>JBAVTL010000657.1:0-6745 GCA_049696175.1 Anaeromyxobacteraceae bacterium | reverse complement strand
GCCCGGCGCCGCGCCGGAGGCCGGCGCCCCCATCCCGTCCGGCGAGGTTCACTGACATGCCCCCCATCCTCCCTCCGGACTTCCTCGCCCTCGTCCCGGTCGCCATCCTGACCCTCGGGGCGCTGGTGCTGCTCCTCGCCGAGGTCTTCTCGACGACCGGCCGGCGCGGCTACCAGGCGTGGCTCACGGTCGCGTTCGCGGCAGTGGCTGGCGTCACCGCCGCGGCCACGCCTACGGCCGGCTTCGTCTTCGGCGGCCAGGCGGTCGCCGACGGCTTCTCGGCCTTCATCACCGTGGTGGTCTGCGCCGGCCTCGCCATGTCGGCGCTGGTAGGGGCGAGCTGGCTCCAGGCCCGGAACGCCGAGCGTGGCGAGTTCTACGCGCTCGCGATGTTCAGCGCGGCGGGCATGTCGCTCCTCGGGATGGCGACCGACCTCCTGGTGGCCCTCATCGCCATCGAGGTGATGAGCCTCGCGACCTACGCGCTCGCCGCCTACATCCGGCGCGGAAAGCGCCCGACCGAGGCCGCGTTCAAGTACTTCATCCTCGGCGCCTTCTCGTCGGCCCTGTTCCTCTACGGCGCGTCGCTCGTCTACGGCGCCACCGGCTCGCTGCTCTTCTCCTCGTTCCGCTCGGCGCCGGGCGGCTCGGCCATCTACCTGGCCGGCATCGCGCTGGTCGTCGTCGGCGTGGCCTTCAAGGTCGCCGCCGTCCCGTTCCACGCGTGGACGCCCGACGTCTACGAGGGCGCCCCGACCCCGGTCACCGCCTTCATGGCGGCCGGCGTGAAGGCCGCTGCGTTCGCGCTCCTCGCGCGCGTCTTCCTCTCCGCGATGTCGGGTGGCGCGGCCTCGACGGCGCTGGCCTCGGTCGTCACCGGCCTCGCGCTCCTGACGATGTTCTTCGGCAACCTGCTCGCGCTGCCGCAGAACAGCGTCAAGCGGATGCTCGCCTACTCGTCGATCGCCCACGCCGGCTACCTGCTGGTCGGCGTCCTCGCGGCGTCGGCGGCCGGCGCCCGGGAGAAGGCCCTCTCCGGAATCCTCTTCTACCTGGCCTCCTACACCGCGTCGGCCATCGGCGCCTTCGCCGTCGTCGGCACCATCGAGCGGCGGGCGCGGCTCGACGACGAGCCTGGCGAGCCCTGGGATCTCACCCGCTTCGCCGGCCTCGCCAAGCGCCGCCCGGCGCTGGCCTTCGTCATGGCGGTCTTCCTGCTCTCGATGGCCGGCGTGCCTCCGACCGCGGGCTTCGTCGCCAAGCTGTACGTGTTCCAGGCCGCGATCGGCGCGGAGCTCTACGGCCTCGCCATCTTCGGCATCCTCACGAGCGCGATGGGCGCCTACTACTACCTGCGCGTCGTCGTCTTCATGTACATGAAGCCGTCCGAGGGGACGGAGGAGGCGCTCTCGTCTCCCGCGCTGTCGTTCGCGCTCGCCGCCGCCGCGCTCGCGGTGGTGGTCCTGGGCATCGGCGCCGACCCGATCGTCCGCCTCGCGCAGGCTGCCAGCACCATCATCATGTGATTCAGGGGTCCCCACTCCCCCACAGGGGAGTGCAGGCGCAGGGCGATCGAGCCCTACACGAGACCGGCGAACGTCCCACGACGTCGCCGGTCTTTCCGTCTGGCCCGCCATGCCGCAGGCGGGTGGCGCTCCATGGCGCACGCACAGTGAATGCAGGGGACAAAAAAGAAGTGCAGAGCGCGGCTGAAGTGGCGGGGGGGGACCGACCTCAACAGGCAGCTCTGCACTTCGGTTTACATGATAAGCAAACGACGTGCCGAACCGGGGTGCCCCTGTGGCGTGATCCCGCTCACAGTAAACGCCCTACTGTCCATGGCTTACGGGATGGCTACAGCCGTGGTTGCGGACGGAGAGCGTAAATGCAGAGCGGCGCATTGCAGACGTGAAAGAACCGATTGCAGAACTGAAAGGAACGGTCAGGGGAGGTGCCGACTGGACCAGGGCGGCGGCAGCTCCGCCGACAGCCCCAGCCGCTTCATCCGGCGCCAGAGCGTCGTGGAGGAGATCCCCAGCTCCTTCGCGACCCGGCCCTGATCTCCCTGGCACCGCTCCATGGCCTCCTCGATCGCGCGACGCTCGGCCTGCTCGACGACGTCGGACAGCCGCTGTGGTTGTCCGATCCCCGCAGGCGCCGGGGGGGTCCCCTCGACCTGGATGTCGGACGCCGAGAGCTCCTGTGCGATGGAGAGCGACGCCGCCTGCTCGATGATGTTCTGGAGCTCGCGGACGTTGCCCGGCCAGTCGTGCACCTTGAGCCGCGAGACGGCGCCGGCGCCGAGCACCTTCTGCGCCCCGGTCCGCTGGTTGAAGCCGCCGAGGAAGTGCAGGGCGAGGAGCGGGATGTCCTCCTTCCGCTCGCGCAGGGGGACCATCCGGAGCGGCACCACGTTGAGCCGGTAGAAGAGGTCCTCGCGGAACCGCTTCTCCGCGATGGCCCGGCGGAGATCCTGGTTGGTCGCCGCGATCACGCGGACGTCGACCTTGATCGACGTCGACTCGCCCACCCTCCGGACCTCTCCCTCCTGCAGCACGCGCAGGAGCTTCGCCTGGAAGCCGGGGGACGTCTCGCCGATCTCGTCGATGAAGAGCGTGCCGCCGTGGGCCTCCTCGAACATTCCGCGCCTGGCGCGGACGGCGCCGGTGAAGGACCCCTTCGCGTGGCCGAAGAGCTCGGACTCGAGGAGCGTCTCGGTGATGGCGGCGCAGTTGACCGCGATGAAGGGCTGCTCGCTCCGGCGGCTCGCCTCGTGGAGCTCGCGCGCGGCCAGCTCCTTCCCGGTGCCCGACTCGCCCGTGATGAGCACGGTGGCGTCGGTGGGCCCGACGCGCGCGACCTTCTCCAGCAGGGCTCGGATCGCGGCCGACTGTCCGACGATCCTCGTGCTGGCCGAGAGCCGCTGGTGCTCCGCCTTGTAGTAGCGGACCTGGCGGACGAGCCGGCCCTTCTCCTGGGCCATCGCCACGCGGAGCAGCAGCTCGTGGGCCTCGAAGGGCTTGTAGAGGAAGTCGCACGCCCCCTCGCGCACCGCCTCGACGGCGGCCTCCACCGTCCCGAAGCCGGTCATGACGATGACCTGGGTCTCCGGGGCGTGCCGGATGGCCGCGCGCAGCACCTCGATCCCGCCGCTGTTGGGCATCCGCAGGTCGGTGAGGACGACGGCGAAGGTCTCCGACTCGAGCCGCTGGATGGCGACCGCGCCGTCCTCCGCCTCCTCGGTGGAGTGGCCCGCCTGGCGCAGGATCATCGCGGTCGAGCGCCGCATGTTGGGCTCGTCGTCGACGATGAGGATCCGGCCGTCGGGCGCCGGCCCGCGGGGTTCGGTCGAGCTGGGCGGAGAGTCGTTCATAGGCAGGCCATGACAGCGGAGCGGGGGGCGGGCTTCAACGGGACGGAGGGATCGGCGCCGGCTCGCCGGCGGCCCGCGCGAGGGGGAAGCGGAGCACGAACCTGGTGCCGCCCCCGGCGACGGTCCCCACCTCGACGGCGCCGCCGTGCACCTCCACGACGTGCTTCACGATCGCGAGCCCGAGCCCGGTCCCGCTGGTCTTGGTGGTGAAGAAGGGCTCGAAGATCCGGGCGCGCACGGCGTCGGGGATGCCGGGGCCGTTGTCGCTCACCTCGATCTCCGTGGCCTCCCCGGCGAGCGCCGTGCGGACCAGCAGGCGGCCGCCCCGGCCCATCGCCTGGACCGCGTTCATCACCACGTTGATCACCGCCTGCCGGACCAGCCCCGCGTCGATGGCCACGGGTGGGAGGTCGCGGGCCAGGTCCAGGGCGGTCTGGATCGGCGTGCGCACCCCGGCCAGCGCTGCCCGGACCGCCTCCTCGACGATCGGCGCGAGGGGCGCGGCGTGGATGGCGGCCGCGGGCGGGCGCGCGAAGCCCAGCAGGTCGGTCACGATCCGGTTGAGCCGCTCCGCCTCCTCCGCGACCATGTCCACGAGGGCGCGCCCCTCCTCGTCCCTCGCCGCGGGGTGCCTCCGCAGCATGCCGACGGCGTTGAAGATGACGCCGAGCGGGTTCCGGACCTCGTGGGCCACCGCGGCGGAGAGCGCGCCGAGCGCGGCCAGCCGCTCCCCCTGGAGCAGCCGGGCCTGCGCCACCTGGAGCTCGGCGTTGCTCCGGCCGAGATCGACCTCGAGCCCTGCGTTCTCCAGCCCCACCTCGAGCGTGGCCGCCAGCGCGCGCGCGAGGGCCACCTCCTGGTCGTCGAAGAGGCGCCCCGGACGATCGCTCACGTAGACCACGCCCCGCACCGCGTCGCGCGAGCCGAGCGGGACGGCGAGGAGCGACGCCGGTGGGGCGCGGTGGTCCCCGAGCGCGGCGCACCGGGGGTCCGCGTGGGTGTCCGCGGTCTGCCGCGCCTGTCCGAGGTGGACGGCGTCGGGCCCGAGCCCGTCGCCGTCCAGGGGGATCTCCTCGCGCAGGCTCGCCGGATCCACCCCGTGGACGGCGTGGCATTGAAGGCTCCGCCCGTCGTCCGTGACGAGGTAGGCCGCGGCGCCGGGCGCCGCGAGCGCGCTCGCGATCTCGCGGCAGCCGTCGGTGAGGAGGGCGGTCAGCTCGCCGGGCGGGTGGACGAAGACGCGGAGCGCCAGCGCGCGGACCGACTCGAGGTGTGCGACCTGCCGGCGCGCGGCGGCGTAGAGGCGCGAGTTCTCGACGGCGACGCCGAGCTGCGCGCCGAGCGCCCTGAGGAAGCGCCGGTCCTCCTCGGTGAAGGGCGGGTCGGTGCGGCGCCCCAGCGCCATCCCGCCGACGGGCTCTCCCTTGGTGAGGAGCGGCACGCCGACGACCGCGTGGATCCCCTCGCCGCGCAGGTTCTCCGCGAAGGAGCCGCCCGCGGCCTCGGGGTCCGGGTAGACGACGACGTCCCGCAGCGCCACCGCCGCGCCGGCGGGACCAGTCCCGATCCCGACGACCCTCGCGGCCCGTATGGCCTCGGGGCGGACCCCGAAGAGCGAGACGTTGTGGAGCTGCTCCCCCTCTCGGAGGAAGGCGGCGCCCATCTCGCAGCCGAAGACCTCGGCGATGCGGCGGACCGCGCCGTCGAGCAGGAGGACGGGGTCGAGCTGCGCCGACGCGACCGCGAGGTCGTTGAGCAGCGTCAGCTCGGAGACGCGCCGCTGGAGGTCCCCCAGGAGCCGCGCCGAGTTGATCACCGCGGCCGTCAGCGCGCCGACCGCCCGCAGGAAGCGGAGGTGGCGCTCGGCCGTCTCCGGTCCGCGCTCGGAGAAGCCGACCGCGAGGACGCCGACGATCCGGGAGCCCACGAGCAGCGGGACCCGGGCGAGCGTGCGGATCCCCGTCTGCTCGAAGGCGGGGCGGAAGCGGGCCGGGTAGGCGGACGGGTCGATCACGTCCGCGTCGGACTGCGGGATCGTGAAGACCGCCGGGGGCACGACGGGGGCGGAGGCCACCTGCGCCGAGACCTGCTCGGGGATCCCGCGCTGGTGGAGGAGCGTGAGCGTCCTCCCCGCGTCGTCGACGACGTAGACGGCGATCCCCACGCACCGGGTCAGCTCCTGCGTCAGTCGCGTCGCCTCTCCGAGGAAGCCCGAGACGCCGGGGGACCGGGCCGCGACCCTCACGATGGCGTCGAGCGCCGACAGCTCGTCGACGATCCCGCCGCCGGCGGGCGGGCCGAGGTGGGCCGTCACGCGCGTCCCTCCCCGCGCAGCAGGCGCCGCTCTCCGACGCGGAGGGTGATCCGCTCGCGGTCGAAGTACTCGGCGAGCGGGATGGCGTACTTGCGGGACGCGCCCACGAGCTCCTTGAACTCCTGGGTGCTGATCTCGCGCCGCTCGCGCAGGAAGGCGACGAGCCGCCCCTGCAGCGCGGTCACCGCCGACGCGTCGAAGTAGAGCTCCGGGGAGGTGCGGACGGCGCGCCCCTCGGCGGCGAGGAGCTTCAGCACCGCCGCCACGTCCGCGGCGCTGGCCTTGACGAGCCCGGGCAGGTCCGCAGCCCAGGGCGGCGTGAGCCCCCCAGCCGCGAGGGCGCGGGCGACGGCCTCCTTGAGCGTCGCCCCCGCGCCGGTCCCCGTGGCGGCCGCGTGGCCGCGGCGCCGGACGTGGTCTCCCTCGGCGACGAGCTCCCCGCGCTCCCCGAGCCGCGCGACCATCCGCTGGAAGAGCCGCGGATCGACGACAGGCGGCAGGGCGGCGCGGAGCGTCTCGCGGCCGATGCCGGCCGCGAGGGGATGAGCCGCGTGGAACGCGTCCAGCGCCGCGAGGAGGCGCGCCTCGAGCCCCTTCACGACCGGCCCGGCCACCCACGCCCGGCGATCGCGATCGAAGAGGATCGCCTCTCCCTTCGTCGAGAGCCGCTCCAGCGCGCCTTGCAGGACCTTGGCCCCGAGCCCGGTGGCGCCGGAGAGCGGCTCGACGGCGAGCCCCGCCGGGCCGGCCAGCTCCAGCACAGTGAGGGTCCGGACGTCGGCGTCGCCGCGGGAGAGCCGCGCGAGCTGCTCCATCGACTCGGGGCGCCCGCGGCGCCGTCGGGCCCCGCCGACGGCGAGGATCCGCCCGCCAGCGATCGTGCGGCCACGCCCCTCCAGCGCCGCCGTCCCCCGGAGGATGAAGCGCTGCCCCGGAAGCGCCGGCACCGGGTCGCCGAGCCGGAGCTGGGCGAACGCCGTGGCGCCGGGGGCCAGCTCCTCGCGATCGAGGAGCGCGACCACGGCCGGCACCTGCGCGGTGCCGACGTGGAGCAGCAG
>JBAVTL010000656.1:0-6478 GCA_049696175.1 Anaeromyxobacteraceae bacterium | reverse complement strand
GCGGGAGGCCTGCCTCGACCCGGCCGCCCGAGGCAGCCTCACGCTGCAGCCAGGGGATGCGCTCCGCCGCGGCGACGCTCGCGAGGGCGATGGCGATGAAGAGGAGCCAGCCGAGCTTGGAGTGGAGGCCACCCATGGCCAGCTCCTCGTGTCCGGCGGCCCCGACGACGAGGAGCACCGCTATCCGCAGGACGTTCGCCGCCAGCGCGGCGAGCGCACCGATCGGCAGGAGCAGCGCCGCGCGGCCGACCCGGAGGCGCGACCGCGCCATCGCGATCCAGAGCGCCTGGAACATGACGACCAGGCCGATTCCGTCGGCGCCCGAGCAGACCGGGGCGACCGTCACGCCGAAGCCATGAATCCCGATGGCGCGCGCGGCCGGGTCCAGGAACACGTCGTCGGAGACGAGGCTGAGCAGCGTCGACACCGCCCGGAGCGTGATCCCTGAGAGCGCGCCCCAAAGTCGCTCTGCACCTTCGGCCGCGGTCCAGGTCACCATGCCGGCCGCGACGGCGAGCAGGGGGACCCGCCAGCGGGCAGCCATGAAGCGCGCGAGCCAGCCGAGAGGGACGGCGCTCCGGGCCGCCAGCAGGAGACAGAGCAGCACGGCCCCCATCCATGTCAGCATGGCGGCGTTGGTCACCGGCGGAGCGCCTGGCCCGAAGAGCCGGAGCGCGCCGATGGCCGTGGCGACGAAGGCCACCAGGTGTCCAGCGAGCGCCGGCGCCGGGCGCCACGCGGGAAGCGTGTCCCACCTTGGTGGCTGAGGGGAAGCCGAAGCGCCGCGCGCCATGAGCAAGCCAGCCGCTCCGGCGCCGATCAGCACGGGGATGAGCAGCCGCATGGCGCTCACCAACCCGATGGCGGGGCCGGTGAGCGGAAAGTCCACCATGAACGACAGCACCAGATACTCGCCGACGAGCAGCGCGGCGGGCAGCGTCCACCTCGTTGGAACACGCCAGGATTCCTCCGAAGCGATGGCTTGGGAGGAACCCGGCGGGGAGGGCGGGACCACTCAGGGCACGCGGCGGCGGCGGGCGGCCAGGATTCCGCCGCCCATCAGCAGCGCGGCGACGGTGCCGACAGACGCCGCGTCGAACTCCGGGATGCTCCGCAGCACCCCCCCCTCATCGTCACGGCTGTGCCCCTTCCCATTGCCTTGGCGGTGGGAGTTGCTGTCGCTCCGGTCGGCCCCACGGTGGCTGTTGAAGGTGAACCAGTCGTCAGCGAAGGTCGCCCCGGCTGGAACCAGTAGCCCCGTGAGAAGTAGCACTCTTACAGCTTGCTTGAATGTCATCGCGATGCCCCCCTTACCCTTGCTGATGATGGTGGGTCGCTGTAGGTAAGTCATCGCCGCAGTTGGGGCGTCCGCGCTGCCGGGGTTGAATCTTCCGGGGCGCAGAGACGTCAGCACCTTTCCCGAACGAACTACGGATCCAGATGACGACGCGACTCTCCTCCCTCCTCTGGGCGCTCCTGCTCCTGCTTCCAGCCTCGAGCTCTGCCGCCGAGACGGCGGAGGAGCTCACCGTGCTCAGCTACCACGAGGTGGCGGAGCCCGCGCGGGCGCTCGTGCCGCTCTACGCCGTCACGCCGACCGACTTCGTGCGGCAGATGGACTGGCTCCGCCTGCACGGGTACCACTTCGTCAGCGTCGCGGACGTGCTCGCGAGCCGCGAGGGGAAGAAGGCGCTCCCGGAGAAGGCGGTGCTCATCACCTTCGACGACGGCTACCAGTCCGTCTACGAGCACGCCTGGCCCATCCTGAAGCTCTTCCGCATCCCCGCCGTGATCAACGTGGTGGGCAACTGGCTGGAGGAGAAGGGGACGGTCGACTTCGACGGGAAGGCGATCCCGCGCGGGGAGCTCCTCTCCTGGGAGGAGCTGCGCGAGATGAGCCAGACCGGGCTCATGGAGATCGGCAGCCACAGCTTCGACCTGCACCGCGGCCTCCTCGGCAACCCGCAGGGCAACCTGCAGCCGGCGGCGACGACGCGCCGGTACCTGCCGGACGCGCGACGGTACGAGGAGGAGGCCGCGTACTCCAAGCGCGTGCGGGCCGATCTCGAGCGCAACGTCGAGCTCATCCGCCGCCGCACCGGCAGGTCGCCGCGCGTGATCGCGTGGCCGTACGGCCGCTACAACCGGTCCACGCGCGAGATCGCCGAGCGGCTCGGCATGCCCATCGGGCTCACGCTGGACGACGGCGCCAACCTCCACGACACGCCGCTATGGGGGCTGCGGCGCATCCTGGTCGAGCGCGGGATGGCGCTCTGGGACCTGGAGCGCGAGATCACGATCCGCAACCGGAACCTCTCCGACAACGACCGCCCGCAGAAGATCATGCACGTGGATCTGGACAACGTGTACGACGCGGATCCAGCGCAGCAGGAGCGGAACCTCGGCCAGCTGCTCGACCGGATCGCGGCGATGGGCGTGAACGCGGTCTACCTGCAGGCGTTCGCCGATCCCGACGGCAACGGGTCCGCGGACTCCGTCTACTTCCCCAGCCGCCACGTGCCGATGCGCGCCGACCTGTTCAACCGGGTGGCCTGGCAGATCCGCACCCGCACGCCGGTGAAGCGGCTCTACGCGTGGATGCCGATGCTCTCGTGGGAGCTGCCGGCCGGCAACCCGGCCGCCGGGGACCGCGTCGTGACCCTGTCCGGCGAGACGACCGGGCGCGTCAACATGGGCTACATCCGGCTCTCGCCGTTCTCGCCGCGGGCGAGGAACGTCATCCGCGAGATCTACCAGGACCTCGCCCGCGCGGCGCCCGTCGACGGCCTCCTGTTCCACGACGACGTCACGCTGTCCGACTACGAGGACGCGAGCCCCTTCGGCCTCGCCGCCTACAAGGACTGGGGGCTGCCCCCGTCGGTGCAGGAGATCCGCAAGAGCGACGACCTGCTCGGTCGCTGGACCATCCTGAAGATCAACGTGCTGGACGACTTCGCCGGCGAGCTGGCCGACGTGGTGCGCGAGCAGCAGCCCGCGCTGAAGGTCGCCCGGAACCTGTACGCCCGCGTCGCCCTCAGCCCGAAGGCGGAGGTCTGGTACTCGCAGTCACTGGACAACTCCCTCGCGCGCTACGACTTCACCGCCATCATGGCGATGCCCTACATGGAGAAGGCCGCGGACCCCAACGCCTTCTTCCACGAGCTCGTCAACGCGGTGAACGACCGGCCCGGCGCGATGAAGCGGGTCGTCTTCGAGCTGCAGTCCGTCGACTGGCGCGACGAGAACCGCCCGATCGGCAGCCGCGCGCTGGCCGACGCCGTCAAGAGGCTGTACGGCATGGGGGTGCAGCACGTCGCCTATTACCCAGACGTCATGTCCAAGGACGAGCCGGACCCCGCCGTGATGAAGCCCGTCCTGGACGCCAAGCCAAATGCGCCAGAGACGCGCTGAGCGTTCCTCCCGATGACGGCTCGACTCGACATGCTCTGGCGCGGGTTGCTCGGCTTCGTCTTCTATTACCCGCTCTTCATGTCGTTCCTGTGGATGATCGGGGCCGCGCTCTTCTACTGGCGGTACGAGCGCGAGGACGCCGGCGGGTCGGAGCAGGGCGCGCCCCCGGACTCACCGCCGCGCACACCGCCGGTGAGCGTCCTCATCCCCTCCTACAACGAGGGGGAGAACGCGGAGGAGACGCTCAGCCACGCGCTCGAGCTCGACTACCCGGACTTCGAGGTCATCGCCATCAACGACGGCAGCAGGGACGACACCGGCGCGGTGCTGGAGCGGATGGCGGCGCGCAACCCCCGCCTGCGCGTCGTGCACCTGGCCAAGAACCAGGGCAAGGCGATCGCGCTCCAGACCGGCAGCCTGCTCTCGAAGCACGAGATCCTGATCTGCATCGACGGCGACGCCCTCCTGGACCCGCAGGCCGCGACCTTCCTGGTGCGCCACTTCGTCGAGAGTCCGCGCGTGGGGGCGGTGACGGGGAACCCACGGATCCGGAACCGGTCGACGCTGCTGGGCCGGGTACAGGTCGGCGAGTTCTCCTCGATGGTCGGCATGATCAAGCGCGCGCAGCGCAGCTTCGGCCGGATCTTCACCGCGAGCGGGGTCATCACGGCGTTCCGCAAGTCGGCGGTGCATCAGGTCGGCTACTGGAGCGCCGACATGCTCACCGAGGACATCGACGTCACCTGGAAGCTGCATCGCGCGGGCTGGGACGTCCGGTTCGAGCCCAGGGCGCTGACCTGGATCCTGATGCCGGAGACGCTGCGGGGGCTCTGGAAGCAGCGGCTGCGCTGGGCGATGGGCGGCGCCCAGGTGCTGCTGCGAAACCTCGACGTGCTCCGCCACCCGGGCCAGAGCTACATGTGGCCCCTGCTGCTCGAGATGTGCGCCAGCCTGGTCTGGAGCTACTCGATGCTCGCGCTGACGGTGGTCTGGCTCGCGGGGAAGGCCGGGACGGTGCTCCCGTGGGGGGCGCTGCACGCGCTGCCGGTGGTGACGGCGCCCCTGGCCCCGCAGACGAGCGGCCTGATCCTCGGCACCACCTGCCTTCTGCAGTTCGGCTTCAGCACCTGGCTGGACCGCCACTACGATCGCGGCCTGGGCCGGAACCTCTTCTGGATGATCTGGTACCCGTTCGCGTACTGGATCATCAACACGGCGTCCACGGTCGTGGCGTACCCGAAGGTGCTGCTGCGGGGGCAGGGGAAGCGGGCCCGGTGGGTCAGTCCAGACCGGGGTATTCGCCCCTGATGAATATTCGTGTATGGGAGTCCGTCCGCACCAACGGTGGGTTGGCGAAGGGCGCCGGCCGTTGAGGAGCGAGACCCGAAGGTCATGACCGATACACTCATCATCAATGCGCGCGGTAGCCTCTCCTGGCACCAGCGGCTCTGGTCCGATGCTTCCACGATCCTCATCTGGGGGGTCTGGCTCAAGCTCTGGTTCCCCGTGGTGCGGACCTTCACCTGGGCGACCGACTCCAACGTCTTCCACCGCCTTACGGCTCTGGGCCACCTCTCCAGCGGCTCGGCCGTGAGCTTTCCGCACTACGCCATGGCGCTGGTCGGCACCTCGGGGACGCTGATCCTCTGGAACCGGCTGCCGGCGCTACAGGTGAGCACTCCAGACGAGCACTCCGTGAGCGACTACGCCCGCCACTTCCAGCTGCCCGAGGCGGAGATCCTGGCCGGCCGCAGCGCCAACGTCTGCGTGGTGCACCACGACGACGGTGGACGCATCGTCCGGGTGGAGCTCCAGCCGGTCTGAGCCCGGGTTGAGCGCGCTCGGCCTATGACGTCGGCGGGGCCCGGCTCGTATCCTACAGTGGCTCCAGGATGACCACCGGCGCCAACATCGGTCGGCGCACCCAGCGGGAGTGTTTCGAGGTACATTCCTCCCAATGGGGCAACGGGCCGTGGGCGCTCGCAAAGTCGCCAAGAAGGGCCTCAAGTCGAAGACCGAGGCCACGAGTGCAGAGGCGGCGGATCGTAGACGATTCGTCCGCGTCCCGGTCATGCTGCGCGTCGACTACGCAGCGGGCGACCGAGGGACCTTCGCTTACTCCTCGAACCTGAGCACCGGTGGCATCCACCTTCGGGGCTCGACCAAGCTGGAGGTGGGCCAGCAGGTCACGCTGGAGCTTCACCTCAAGACCGAGCCGCAGCCGGTCAAGCTGAAGTCGATCGTGCGCGACGTCGGGGGCGGCTCGCCCGGCGCGGGGCTGGAGTTCCTCCCCGGCCAGGACAAGCCCCTCGGCGCCGTCCGCCGCTTCATCGAGGACGAGATCATCGCCAAGCTCGAGGTGAGCCTCGCGGCCTCGCTCACCAACTCCTCGAACGTTGGCACCCTCGCCGGCTACTACGTCGAGACCGGGCGGATCGACGAGGCCGTCGATCTCTACTGGCGAGCGCTCCAGGTCACCCCCGCCGCGCTGCCGCTCTACGAGGGGCTCGGCCAACTCCTCATGGCGCGGGTGCGCGCCGAGGGGCAGGACGACCCGGCGCTGCTCGCCGACGTCGAGGCGCACCTCGCGGCTGGCCTCTCCGTGGGCAAGAGCCCCACGCTCCTCGCGATGCAGAAGGAGGCCGCGGAGCTGAGGAAGGCGGTCGAGCAGCGCAAGCGCGAGCTCGCGCAGCGCGAGGAGGAGAAGCGCAAGCGCGAGGAGAAGGAGCGCGAGGAGAAGCTCCGGGCCGCGCTCGCCCGCGAGGCCCAGGCCCAGGCCGAGAAGGAGGTGGCCGCCCACCGCCGCGAGCTCGACGCCAGGCTCCAGGAGGCTGAGAAGGCGATCGCCGACGAGCGGAAGGCGCTCAAGCACGAGCGCGCGGCGCTCGCCACCGCCGGTGAAGAGCTGAAGGAGCAGCAGGGGAAGCTGGACCGGCAGCAGCAGAAGCTCGGACAGGGGCTGGCGAAGCTCGAGGAGGAGCGTCAGGCGCTGCGCTCCGACGGCGAGGCGCGCGAGGCGAAGCTCGCAGAGGCCGCCGCCGAGGCGGCTGCCGAGGCCGACCGCCTG
>JBAVTL010000655.1:0-3294 GCA_049696175.1 Anaeromyxobacteraceae bacterium | reverse complement strand
CTCCAGGAGGGCGGCTGGCGGCCCGTGGACGCCGAGCGCGAGGTGGCGGGCACCTTCGCGGGCCAGCCTGCGAAGGGGTACGTGGACCTGGTCGTCGAGAAGGACGGCGCCGAGGCTCTCGTCGACCTCAAGCTCTCCGGCCTCAAGTATCGGCGCGGCGAGCTGGAGGCAGGGCATGGCCTGCAGCTCGCCCTGTACGCGTCGATGCTCGCGAAGAGGAAGGGGGCCACCTTGCCACCCTCGGGCTACTTCATCCTCTCCGACGGGCAGCTGCTCACGCTCTCTCCGGGCGCCTTCCCCGGCGCCACGGTGGTGGAGGGGCCGTCGGACCGCGAGACGCTGAAGGGTGCCGAGGAGGGGTTCCGCTACTGGAAGAAGGTCCTCGGGGGCGGAGTCCTGCCGACGCGGCTCGAGGGGCTCCCCGTGGACGAGGCGGTCACCGGCGCCGCGGGGCCGCCGCCTGACGCGGAGAGCCTCGGGCACCGCGATCCGCCGTGCCGCTTCTGCGACTTCAGCGCCACCTGCGTCGCGCCGCGCGTCGAGGAGGAGCAGCCGTGAAGATCGACGTCGTCAGCGCGAGCGCCGGGACCGGGAAGACCTATCGCCTCACGGAGGAGCTGACCCGGGCGCTCCTCGACGGCACGACGCGCCCGGAGGGCGTCGTGGCCATCACCTTCACCGTCAAGGCGGCGGGCGAGCTCGCGAGCCGCATCCGCGCGAAGCTCCTCTCCGCGGGGCGCGCCGACCTCGCCGCGCGCGTGCGCGACGGCTACATCGGCACGATCCACTCGGTCTGCCAGCGGCTGCTCCGTGAGTTCGCGCTGGAGGCGGGCCTCTCGCCGTGGCTGGAGCCGATCCCGGAGGCGGAGCGGCGGCGGCTCTTCGACGTCGCCGTCGCCGGCGCGGCGCGCGGCATGGAGACGGAGCTGAACGACCTGGCCCGGCGGCTCGAGCTGGAGGACTGGAAGGCGCCGCTCCTCGAGATCGTGGACGCCGCGCGCAGCAACGGCATGGACGCGGCGGCGCTCGCGCGCTCGGCGGCGGAGAGCAAGGCCAGCCTCGCCCGGCTCTTCGGGCCCGTCACCGTCGACGGCCCCGGCTACCTGAAGGCGCTCGAGGCCGCGCACGGGAGGCTGCAAGAGGTGCTGGACGAGCGGGCGCGCGGCACCGTGAAGGCGGACAAGGATCGCGCCGCCCTCGGGCGGAGGCTCTCCCCGGCGCTCGACCGGGGCGCGATGCCCTCCTGGAAGGCGCAGGTCCAGCTCGCCAAGGGCGTGGACATGCCGATGCTGCGCTCCTGGTCGGCCGACGTCGTGGAGATCGTGAACGGCCACCTCGGCTGCGCGGCCTTCCAGGAGGACGTGTTCGGGCTGCAGGCGAAGCTCTTCGCCCTCGCAGGGCAGGCGCTCGACGTCTTCGTCGCCGAGAAGGCCGCCGCCCGCGTCGTCGACTTCGGCGACATGCTGGCGCAGGCGCGCGACCTGCTCGCCCTCCCCGCCGTGCAGGAGGCGCTGCGCGCCCGCCTCGACCTCGTGCTCGTGGACGAGTTCCAGGACACCTCGCCGCTGCAGCTCGCGGTGGTGGCCGCGCTTGGCGCCCTGGCGAAGCGGTCGGTCTGGGTCGGCGATCGCAAGCAGGCGATCTTCGGCTTCCAGGGCTCCGACCCCGAGCTGATGACCGCGGCCACCGAGGCGGCGCTCGGCGCGCGGCAGCCAGACATCCTCTCCAGGTCGTGGCGCTCCCGCCCAGAGCTGGTCGCCATGGTCTCGAGCCTCTTCACCGCGGCGCTCTCGCCGCACGGCTTCCCCGAGGCGCAGGTGAGGCTCAGCGCCAACAGGGACGCGACGCGGATGAAGGGGCAGCCAGCGTTCGCGCTCTGGCGCTGGGTCCCGGAGAAGCGCGAGGAGGACGGCGCGAAGGTGAGCGCCAGCGAGCCGCACGCGCTGGCCGCTGGCGTGGAGGCCCTCCTGGCCCACCCGCCGCTCGTCCGCGAGCGCACCTCCGACGCCGACGCCGAGCCGGCGACGCGCCCCGCCACCTTGCGCGACGTCGCGATCCTCGCCCGCTCGAACTTCCGCTGCCAGCAGATCGCCGCGGCGCTGCGCGCGCGGTCCATCCCGGCCAAGGTCTCGCTCACCGGCCTCACCGGCACGCCGGAGGCGGTCCTGGCGCGCGCGGCGCTCGCCCTGCTCGCGGATCCCTCCGATGGCGTCGCAGCCTTCGAGGTCGGCTGGCTCGGCGGCGGCGCGAGCGGTGACCCGGACGCCTGGCTCTCGGGGCGGCTCACGGAGATGGCGGCCTGGCGCCAGCAGGCCGCGGAGGCGGACGCGAAGGGGGAGCGATCGCCGTCGCGCCCCCTGGCCTTCGCGTCGGATCCGCGGATCGCGGCGCTCCGTGGCGCGGCGAAGGAGGCCTCCCGGCTGCCTCCCGCGGACGCGCTCGACCTGGCCCTCCGCAAGGCGGCCATCCCGGAGCACGTGCGCGCGTGGCCCGATCCGGCGCAGCGGCTGGCCAACCTCGAGGCGCTCCGCGCCGAGGCGCTCGCCTACGAGCAGCTCTGCGCCGCGCAGCGGACCGCCGGGACCGTCCTCGGCCTCGTGGCCCACCTCGCCCAGCTCGGCGCCGACGACGAGGAGGGGAAGCAGGCCGCCGCCAGCTCCGAGGACGCCGTCACCGTCACCACCTGGCACAAGGCGAAGGGGCTGGAGTGGCCCGTCGTCGTCCTCTCGCACCTCGACCACTGGCGCGAGCGATCGGTCTTCGACGTCGCCCTGGAGCCGGCCCCGGCCTTCGACTTCGCCCGGCCGCTCGAAGGGCGGCGCATCCGCTGGTGGCCGTGGCCCTACGGCGGGCTCTCCGCCAACCTCGCGCTGCTCGACAAGGCGCTCCAGACGCCGGAGGCCGAGCGCGCCACCGAGCGCGATCTGCGGGAGCGGCTCCGCCTCCTCTATGTCGGGTTCACGCGACCGCGCGACCTGCTCGTGTTCGCCGCCAAGGTGACGCCGAAGGGAGGGGCCGCGCTGAAGGCGCTCGGCCTCCTCCGCGGCGCGGACGGGACGGAGCTGCTCGAGCTTCCCTTCGAGGAGGCCCCCGGCTCGCGCGAGCTCTCGGTGGCCGACGAGTCGTGGACCTGCACCGTGGCGCAGCACCCGGGGCTGCCGCCGGCGGTGGCGGCTGCGAGCCGCCGGCCGGTCACCTGGTACGCCCCCGCGCAGCGCGTCGAGCGGGCGAGGGAGAAGGTGAATCCCTCGCGCGAGCCGCTCCCCGGCGAGGCGCGGCTCGTGGGCGTGCAGC
>JBAVTL010000654.1:0-2003 GCA_049696175.1 Anaeromyxobacteraceae bacterium | reverse complement strand
GCTCCTGCCGGCGCTCGCCGCCGTTCCCGTCGCGACGCGAGCTGCAGAGGGCGCGCGGCCGTTCTTCGAGGACAGGCTCCCCGACGCGCTCCGCGCCTTCGGCGCCGGCGGCCTCCTCTGGTGGCAGTGGCTCGCGATCCCGATCGCGCTCCTGGCGGCGTGGGGCCTCGGCGCCGCGCTCGGGTGGCTCACTCGCCGGGTGCTGAACCGGCTCGTCCAGCACACCGAGACCGAGTGGGACGACGAGCTCCTGCGGCGGCTCCAGGGGCCGCTCGCCGCGCTCTGGGGGATCCTGTCGCTCTGGGTCGTCGAGCCGGTGCTGGCGCTGCCGCGGAGCCTCGACGTCCGCGTCGAGCACCTCCTGCGCGCCGCCGCGTGGTTCGTCCTCTTCTGGGGGCTCTCGCGCGCGGCCGGCGTCGGCCTGAGCGCCGCGCAGAGCGCCGCGTGGTCCCGGCAGAACGCGGGGCTCGCTGGGATGATGCCCCTCGCGCGCAAGATCGCGCGGGTCGTCCTCTTCGGGCTCGGCGTGCTCGCGCTCCTGAACGAGCTCGGCTTCCAGGTCACGAGCATCCTCGCCGGCCTGGGGATCGGCGGCCTCGCCTTCGCCCTCGCGGCGCAGAAGACGGTGGAGCACCTGTTCGGATCGATCGCGATCGGCGTGGACCAGCCCTTCCGCGTCGGCGACTTCGTGAACGTAGACGGGGTGACCGGGACGGTGGAGTCGATCGGCGGCCGCTCGACCCGGATCCGCACGCTCGACCGGACCGTCGTCACCTTCCCCAACGGCAAGCTGGCGGAGACCCGCAGCGAGTCCATCAGCGCCCGCGACCGGATCCGGCTCTTCACGAACCTCGGGCTCTCCTACGGGACGAGCGCGGAGCAGCTTCGCCGCGTCCTCGCGGACGTGGAGGGCGCGCTGCGCGTCCACCCGAAGATCTGGCCGGAGACCGTCTCGGTCCGCCTCACCGACCTCAAGGACTCGACGCTCAACGTGGAGGTGATGGCCTGGTTCCAGACCACCGACTGGAACGAGTTCACCGCGATCCGCCAGGAGCTGCTGCTCCGCTTCATGGAGATCGTCGAGCAGGCCGGGACTGGCTTCGCCTTCCCGACGCAGACGATCCACGTCGTGCGGGATCGGTAGCGGAGCGCGCGCGGGACGGGTGCGCGTGGACGAGTGGAGCTGAAACGAGAAGAGCCCGGCGGAAGCCGGGCTCTTCTTTGTGGAGCTGAACGGGATCGAACCGTTGACCTCTAGAGTGCGATTCTAGCGCTCTCCCAACTGAGCTACAGCCCCAGGACGACTTCCCCTTGCTGCGAGGGGATGCACCTTTAGCGGTTCGGGGGGGAGAGTGTCAAGCGCGTCCAGCGCGCGCGCGTGCCGTCGCTGGCGAGCCGCGCTCGGAGTCCGCCTCCCGCCACTTTCGCGGGCCGGCGGCCGGGTAAAGTGTGACCTAGGTGGGGCGCGGTGGGTCCTCCATCTGCGCGTCATCTCAGGGTTAATCGTTTGACTAGGCCCCTCGGCGCCTGCTATCCCGGACCTCGCCTATGCCCGCACCGACCAAGCAGTTCTCAGCGGCCGAGCTCACCGCGCTCGAGCACGCCTTCGCGTCCGATCCAACCTCCGACGCCTTCCGGCCGCTCGCCGAAGCCTACCTCTCGCTCGGCCGGTACATGGAGGCGATGGTCGTCTGCAAGAAGGGGGTGAAGGCTCACCCCGACGATCCGTCTCCGCGCGTGCTGCTCGCGCGCGTCTACGCCGATCAAGGGAAGGACCGGAAGGCGCTCGAGGAGCTGCAGGCCGTCCTCCAGACCTGGCCCGCCTTCGCGATCGCAAACCGTATGGCCGGCGCGCTGCAACTCAGGCTCGGCGACCGAGAGGGCGGCATCGCTGCGCTCCGTCGCGCGCTCGAGGCGAGCCCCGGGGACGCCGAGACGATCGCCATCCTCCAGCAGAACGGCGTGGCCGCGGCAGCGCCGGCGGCCCCCGCGCTGCGAGCCGC
>JBAVTL010000653.1:0-5061 GCA_049696175.1 Anaeromyxobacteraceae bacterium | reverse complement strand
GGGCCGGGCTGCATCGCGCGGCCTCTACTCGCCGACCGGCCTCGGGCGCGGCGGCCCCATCGGCGCGCGCGGCGGCTGCGACGTCGGCAGGACGGGACCGTGGCCAGCGCCCTTGAAGACGCTCATCGCCATCGCGATCATCGAGCCGATGTCGGAGACGGTGGCCGGCAGGATGACGGTGTTGGCGGCCTTCGCGAGGTTGCCGAACTCCCGCACGTACTGCTCGGCGACGCGGAGCTGGACCGCCTCCTGCCCGCCGGGCTGCGCGATGGTCTCGGAGACCTTCCGGATCCCCTCCGCCGTCGCCGTGGCGATGGCGAGGATCGCCTGCGCCTGGCCGGCCGCCTCGTTGATCTGCTGCTGCTGCTTCGCCTCGGAGGCCTTGATGACCTGCTGCTTCTGCCCCTCGGCGCTGTTGATGGCGGCGTCGCGCTCGCCCTCGGAGGCGAGGACCACCGCGCGCTTCTCCCGCTCGGCGCGCATCTGCTTCTCCATGGCGGCGAGCACGTCGCGCGGCGGCGTGATGTTCTTGATCTCGTAGCGGAGGACCTTGACGCCCCAGGGCGCCGAGGCCTTGTCGAGCTCGTCCACCACCATCGCGTTGATGTGGCTGCGCTCCTCGAAGGTGCGGTCCAGCGTGATCTTGCCGATCTCGCTGCGGAGCGCCGTCTGCGCCAGCTGGCTGATGGCGTAGTAGTAGTCGCTGATGCCGTAGCTCGCGCGCTGCGGGTCGAGCACCTTGAGGTAGAGGAGCCCGTCCACCGCGACCTGGACGTTGTCGTTGGTGATGCAGACCTGCTCTGGGATGTCGAGCGCCTGCTCCTTGAGCGTGTGCCGGTACCGGATGACGTCGAAGAAGGGGAGGAGGACGTGGAAGCCGGCGTCCAGGATCATGTGGAACTTGCCGAGCCGCTCGACGACGAAGGCGTTCTGCTGCGGGACGACGACCGCCGTCTTGATGACGACGAAGATCGCGAAGGCCGCGACGACGAGCGTGACGACGAGCGCTGTGTTGACTGTCTCCATGTGTTGCCTACCTCCAGGTTGAATGTGCGCCGCGCGTCACTGGGCGCGCAGCCAGAGCGTGAGCCCGTCGATTCGTTCGACCCGGCAGCGCTGCCCCTTCGGCAGCGCCTCCCCCGACGCGGAGCGCGCGGTCCACGGGGTGCCTCGCAGCTCGGCCTTCGCCTCGCCGCCGGCGGGGAGATCCTCGGTGAGGGTCGCCTGCTCGCCGATCAGGTTCTCGACCGGCGTGGTGCTCCCGGACGCGAGCCGCCGCGAGAGATAGTTACGGAGCGTGACCAGGAGCACGACCGAGACGGCCGTGTAGAGGGCCCACTGGAGCGCGGGCCCCGCGCCGTAGGCCGCGATCGGCGCGATGACGAGCGCCGCGACTCCGAAGAAGACCGCGAAGAGTCCGCCCGGCGTCGCCATCTCGACGACGAGCAGCAGGACTCCGAGGACCATCCACATCCACCACGCCATGCGACCCCCTCCAGATGAGGCGCGATGGTAGCACCTGTGGCTGGTTTCAGCGCGTGCTGACGGAGCGAGGGGTACGGCGCGCGCCGGTCAACCTTCGCGTGCCCAGGTCTGGAGGAGGAACTCCTCCTCCCACGGCGTGAGGTTGAACCGCACCGCCGCCTCCTCGACGAGCCGCGTCCGCGGCAGCTCGATCCCCTCGCGGCGCCGCTCGTCGAGCCAGCGCATGGCCCGGCGGAGGAGCTCACCCTGTGGGACGAGGCGCGACTCGCTTCCGAACGGCTCCACCATATTGCACCCCGACGGGAGACGGTCCCCACCGCCATTCCCTCCTGGCAGGAACATATCCACGCGCCAGCGCGGCAACCGCGTCCTCGACGGGTCGTATCGCATTCCTTGCGGCGCACGCTGGCGCCGTCGCGGCGTCAAGCACCCATTCACGTCACGAGCGCACTGCCCCGCCCCATTGTCGGACTGGCTATCCGAGGAGGCGCAGCAGGTCGGCCTTCACCGTCGTCCGGGTCTCCTGGTCGGAGGCGGCGGCGAAGGCGCGCTCGAGCGCCTCGGCCGCCTTCCTCCGGAAGCCCTTCTCCTCGTAAAGGCCAGCGAGCGCGCGGAGGGAGGGCAGGTGGTTGGCGCGGACCTCCAGCGACCGCTCGAAGGCGGTCATGGCGCGGAAGGCGTCCCCCTCCGCGCGGAGCGCGCGGGCGAGGTGGAACCAGGCGTCCGCCGACCAGGGATCGCTGCGCGTGGCCGACTCGAAGGCCGAGACCGCCTCCCCGAGCCTCCCCGCGAGGAGCAGCTCCTTGCCCCTGTGGATCGCCGGGTCCGCCGACGCACGCGGCGGCAGCTCGCGCCCCGCGGCCGCCTCGATCGCGGCCTCGATGCGCCGCAGCAGGTCGTCGAGCCGGAATGGCTTCTCGACGTAGTCCTCGGCGCCGTAGGTCTCCCGGGCGTCCTGCGCGAAGCGCCAGCCACGGTAGATGGCGGTCATCATGATGACCGGGATCTTCCGGGTCTTCGGGGCGTTCTTGATCCGCCGGCAGACGTCGAAGCCATGGATCTTGGGGAGCATCGCGTCGAGCAGCACGAGATCTGGCGATCCCGACTCCGCCTTCACGACCCCCTCCGCGCCGTCCACCGCGAGCGCCACCTCGTATCCCCTCTTCTGGAGCATCGCCTGGACCAGGGTCCGGATCTCCGGCTCGTCGTCGACGACCAGGATCCGGCGCGGCCCCCCCAGCCTCGCGGCCCCGTCCGGCGCCTCCACCTCGACCGTCACCTCGGCCTCCGGCTCGAGCTCCCCCTCGACCGGCTCGTCGAAGGGCTCCAGCGAGACGACGTCCTCCTCCTCGGCCTCGGCGTGCGTGGCCACCGCGAGGAACGGCTGCTGCCCCGCCGCGGCGCGCGGCCCGGCGAGGAGCCGCGCACCCTTCGCGCGCGCGGAGTATGCGGCGACGATGGTGGAGCGGAGCGCCCCCGTCACCGCGATCCACGGCGAGACCTCCCGGCCGGTCACGAACCGGAACTCGGCGAGGATCCGCTCCTCCGTAGGGTGCGCCATCGCGAGGTGAAGCCGTCCACCCTCCGAGGAGACCGGGAGGATCAGATCCGCCTCCGCGACGCGCTGCGGGACGAGGTCGAGCAGCTCCAGCTCGATGACCGAGTGCGACAGGTCGAGCCCCGGAAACCCGAGCTTCAGGGACAGGGCCGCCGCGAGCGCCTTCTCGTCGACGCCCAGCGCCAGCAGGCGCGTGCACAGGTGTTCGCTCCGCGCCCGTCCCTCCTTCAGGGCGCGCTCGATCAGCTGCGGCGTCGCGACGCCGAGCTCGATCAGGATGTCACCGATGCGACCCTGTTTCACGGCTGGGCGACCCCCCGGGCGCCTAGTCGATGTCGAGTCTACCGCGGCTCCGGACGTGCCTGCCGCACCATTGCTCAACGTCCCCCGAGCCGACGTCAGGGGACCGCGTGAGAGGTCAGCCGACGAGGTCCGCGTATACCATCACGAGGTACATGACGGTCTCGCCGCCGGCCAGGTTCCGGTAGACGTGCGGGACGTCCGCCTCGAAGACGATGGCGTCGCCCGCGCCCAGCGCCTCCCGGCGCCCCCCGACGTCCATCTCGAGCTGCCCCTGGGAGACCGCCAGGTACTCCATCGTCCCGGGGTTGTGGGCGTGGGCCTGCTCGACCCCGCCGGGGAGCAGCGTCAGCTCGTAGAACTCGACCCGCCTGCGCTCGTCGAAAGGAAAGAGGGCGCGTGAGACGAACTTCCCGTCGTGGCTCGTCAGCTTCTTGGAGTCGCCGGCCTTGAGGACGTGCAGCCCGCCCTCTGTGCGTTCGGACAGCAGCGCCGAGAACGGCACCCCGAGGGAGGTGGAGATCTTCCAGGCGACGTTGATGGTCGGCGCGCTCTGCCCCAGCTCGATCTGTCCCAGCATCGCGCGGGAGACGCCCGAGAGCCGCGCGAGCTTCTCGAGCGAGAGGTCGCGCTCGCCGCGGAGGCGGCGCAGGTTGCGCCCGACGATCGACGTGAGCTCGGCGGCGTTCGTGATGGTCTCGGCGCGTGGCTCGGGGCCCGGCCGAGGCTCCGCAGCGGACGTACCCTTCCGTGACCTGGCCGTCTTCGCCTTCGACTTCTCGCGTGAGCTCTTCATGGTTGCCCCGTTTTCCGTTATGACGGAGCGGTTTGTCAAATCGAACGCGCCTGGATCCCGCCGGCCCGTGGCGGATCACCTTCGTCACCAACCCCGACGACTGCAACCTCGGCTGCCCGATGTGCGAGTGCGGTGTCGGCGCTCCGTCCTGGGGCGAGCGCGATCGCCGCTCCCAGCCGCGGCGGCTCGACCCCGAGCGCGTCCTCGCGGTCCTCGACGAGCGGAGGGGCTCGGCGCTGCGCGAGGTGATCCCCTCGACGATGGGGGAGCCGCTCCTCTGGGACGGGCTCGACCTGCTCGTCGACCGGTGCGCCGTGCTCGGGCTGACGCTCAACCTCACCACCAACGGCACGTGGCCCGGGCGGGGCCCGGCCCGTTGGGCGGCGCGCCTCCTCCCCGTCGCGTCGGACCTCAAGCTCTCCTGGAACGGCGCGACGCCGGAGACCGCCGCGGCCGTCATGTCGGGGCTCGAGCTCGACCGCGCGATCGACGACCTGCGGATCGTCGTCGCCCACCGCGACGCCGTCGCCGGCTGGACCGGCGCGCGCCCGACGATCTCCTTCCAGGTGACGGCGCAGGAGGCGAACGTCGCGGAGCTCCCCGCGATCGTCAGGCTCGCCGCGGCCCTGGGCGTCGACCGCGTGAAGGTGAACCACCTCCAGGTGAGGTTCCCGTCCCTCGCGCAGGCCTCCCTCCTCCGGAACCGCGAGGCGATCGCCCGCTGGAACCGCGCGGTCCACCTGATGCGCGCCGCCGCGGAGGAGGCGCGGACGCCGGCTGGACGGCGCGTCGCGCTGCAGAACGCCGTCGAGCTCCCGCACGATCCCGCGGAGCGCCTGCCCCCCGGCCCCTGCCCGTTCGTCGGCGTCGAGGCGTGGGTCCTCGTGGACGGCCGCTTCGCCCCCTGCCCGCACCCGGCGGC
>JBAVTL010000652.1:0-2301 GCA_049696175.1 Anaeromyxobacteraceae bacterium | reverse complement strand
GCGCTCCTCGAGGCGCTCACCGCGCGCGCGAAGGGGGCCGGCGGCGGCGTCCTGGAGCGCTTCCCGGACGGCTACTACGCCGGCGTGGTTCCCGGGCGGAAGCCGGGGGAGCAGCTGACTGCGCTCGCGCTCCTCGTGCGGGTGGCCGGCGCGCAGGACGACTACGCGAAGGTGGTGCGGCTCGACCGGTACCTGAAGGAGGCGGTCGCGGGGCTCGACCCGAAGGGCGCGGGGGTCGAGGTCGCCTGGGGCGGCTTCGTCGCCTCCAACATCCTGGAGCACGACGCGCTGGCCGAGGACCTCGTCCTCGCGACGCTCCTCGTCATCCTCGCCGTCGCGGCCTCGGTCTGGATCTACAACCGGACCTGGCGCGCCCTCTTCGGCGTGGGGATCCCGCTCTTCGCCGGCACCTTCGTGACGTTCGGCCTCGCCGAGCTGCTCGTCGGCCACCTCAACTCGAACACCGCCTTCCTCGGCTCCATCGTGGTCGGCAACGGCATCAACGTCGGCCTCATCCTCTTCGCCCGCTACCTCGAGGAGCGCCGCCACGGGCGCGCGCCGGAGGAGGCGATGGCAGTGGCGGTGGGGACGACCTGGCTCGCGACCCTCACGGCCGCGCTCGCCGCGGCCGTCGCGTACGGCTCGCTCCTCTCGACCGCGTTCCGCGGCTTCAACCAGTTCGGCCTCATCGGCTTCATCGGGCTCACGCTCTCCTGGCTCTTCTCCTACGGGGTCACCCCGGCGCTCGCGCTCGCCTGGGAGCGGCGCGGCCCCTTCGTGTCGCCCGGGGAGCCGCCGGCGCGCCCCATCTTCACGCGGGCCGTGGCCGGGATCGTGGAGCGGGCGCCGCGCGTCACGGTCGTCGCGGCGGCGCTGCTGACCGTCGCCTCGATCGCGTCGATCGTCCACTTCGGGCGGGATCCGCTCGAGTACGACTTCCGGAAGCTCCGCGACCTCCACGCGCTCGCGGAGGGCGGCCCGGGCTGGTGGGATCAGCGCGTCGACGCCATCTTCGGCGATCACCTGACCCCCACCGTCCTGCTGGCGAGGGACGAGGCCGAGGCGGCGGAGATCGCCCGGCGCGTCGAGGCCGCGCGGGCGTCCCGGTCCGACACGACGCTGGGCCAGGTGCTCTCGGTCGCCGCCCTGGTGCCCGACCGGCAGGACGAGAAGCTGCCGCTCGTCCGCGAGATCCGCGCCCTCGCCACCCCGGAGAACCTCGCCTTCCTCCCACCCGATCGGCGGATGATGGTCGAGGCGATCCTGCCGCCGGCGGACCTCGCGCCGTTCGGTGCCCGCGATCTCCCCGTGGAGCTCAGACGGCAGCTCACCGAGGTGGACGGACGGGTCGGCACGCCCGTGCTCGTCTACGCCGCCGGCGCGATGGACGTCTGGAACGGCAGGGACGTCCTCCGCTTCGCCGACGAGCTCCGCGCCATCCCCCTGCCGCGCCCCGGGATCCCCATGGCGAGCGGCATGCTGGTCTTCGCCGACGTCATCAAGGCGATCCGCCAGGACGGGCCGCGCGCCACCTGGCTCTCCTTCGCCGGCGTCGTGGCGCTCCTGGTCGTGGCCTTCGCCGCCGGGAAGCGGGGCAGCCGGTCGCTGCGCGACGCGGGCTGGGTGCTGCTGGCGCTCCTCGCCGGCGTGACCTGGTTCCTCGGCCTCGCCTTCGCGCTGAAGATGCGGCTCAACATGCTCAACTTCATCGCGCTGCCGATCACCTTCGGCATCGGCGTCGACTACGCGACCAACGTCATCCAGCGGCGGCGGATCGACCACGCCCGGTCGATCGCGGACGTCCTCCGGACCACCGGCGGCGCGGTCGCGCTCTGCTCGCTGACGACGATCATCGGGTACTCGTCGCTCCTCGTGGCCCGGAACCAGGCGCTCATCTCCTTCGGGCTGCTCGCCGACCTCGGTGAGCTGGCCTGCCTGGCGGCTGCGCTGCTCGCGCTGCCGGCCCTCCTGCGTTGGAGGGAGCTGGTCGTCGCGCGCCGGAGCTGATCGCCAGCGAACGATCGCGCCCCGAGCGGAGCGCGCCAGATCCCGCACTCCTGCGCGCTTTGCCGAAGCTCCGCCGGGGGCATTGTAGCGACGCGCCCGAGGCTCCATATCGTGGAGCGTCGGCCTCACGAGCGCACCCTCCACCGAGGCCGGAGGCCACCATGCGCCGTCTGGAGAGGCTGTACGCCGTCGTGGCGATGCGCTGCTCCGGCATCCGGCCGCTCGCGCCGCTCTGCCGCTGGGCGCTGCGTGCGCTCCGCACCCTGGCGGCGACCGCCAGCCGGTGTGACGCTC
>JBAVTL010000651.1:0-5973 GCA_049696175.1 Anaeromyxobacteraceae bacterium | reverse complement strand
GGGGACGCCTTCCCCTCGCTCGCCGGGGCGTCGCCTCGCGAGATCGCCGAGGTCCTCTCCGACACCGAGCCGGACGCGGCGGCCGCGATCATCGAGTCGGTCGGGCTCGCCGAGGAGACGGCCAAGCACTTCTACGCGCTCGTCCCGGCGGCGCGGCAAGCCGAGATCGGCCTGGCGCTGGGGAAGCAGCGGGTCATCCCGCGGACCGAGCTGGCCAGGATGGCAGAGGCCGCCTCAGCGGCGCTCGACCGGGTACGGAGCCGCGTCACCGTGGGCGGTGCCGGACGGCTCGCGGCCTTGCTCTCCGCGGCCCCCGACGAGGTCCGCAGCCGCCTCCTCGACGACCTCGCCTCACGCGACGCGGCGGTCGCGGACGCGGCCCGCGGCTCCATGGTGGTCTTCGACGACCTGTCCCGCTTCACGGACAAGTCGGTGCGCCGGGTCGTCACCGGCATCGACCCCGGCGTCGTCGCGCTCGCGCTGGTGAACGCGAACGACGGGGTGCGCGAGACGGTGCTCAACGCCGTCTCCAAGCGGCTCCGCGGGATCATCGAGGGCGAGGGCGAGGCAGTGCAGGAGCGGCCCGCCCGCGACGTCGAGGCGGCGCGCCGGATCCTCGAGCGCTCCATGCTCCAGCTCCACACGCGGGGCGAGCTCGTCCCGCGTGCCGCATGAGGTCACAGACATGATTGCATTCCTCCTCTCCCTCTCCCTCGCCGCCGCTGCCCCCGCGAAGGGCGCGCCTCCGCCGAAGAAGGACGCGGCGGCGGCGCAGCCCGCGCCGAAGCCGGCCGAGGAGGCACCCGCCGAGGAGACCGCGCTCCAGCCGCTCGACGCCGACACGATGGCCTTCCTCTCGTCTGGCGGCGCGACCAACTCCAGGGACGGGAGCGTCCGGCTCGACTGGCCGGGCCCCGGCGGCAACCAGCTGAAGCTCTCCTGGGACTCGCTCGACAAGCGGAACGAGGAGGTCCAGACCGCCGAGATGCTGCGGATCTCGCTGGTCGGCGCCGTCCAGTCCTTCTATGACGGCGACGGGACGATCGACGTCGCGGGCATGCGCGCGAAGCTGAAGGCGCTGCTGGTGGGGCCGGTGGACGAGGCGCGGACGTCCTATATGTCCGCGATCAAGCTCGAGGAGCGGCGCCTCTTCTTCGTCGAGCGCGGCGTGGCCGAGGCGGCCGCGGCGAAGGAGGAGCTGCCGGGTGTCGACGGGCGGCTGATCTCGAAGCGGCTGACCGCGATCCGTGACGGCCGGATCGCGATGGAGGTCCAGAACCGCGTCAACGGCTACCGGAGCCTCGCGGTGGGGCTGCTCGCCTACCTCGACGGCGACACCTTCGGCGCGCTCAACAACGTCCGCGAGGCCTCCGGCGGGTTGAAGGACGTCGCGGTCGTCCACGCGCTGCTCGGCTCGCTCTACGCGCTGTACGGGCAGACCGACGCCGCCGTCGTCGCGTGGAAGAAGTCGCTCGAGCTCGACCCGACCAACAAGGCGGTGCGCGAGGCGATCCTGCAGCACAGCCCCAAGACCCGGCAGGTGAGGTAGCGATGCGCACCACGACGTACCTAGGCCTGATCCTCGGCGTCACCGTGATCGTCCTGGCGGTGCGCGCCAAGGGCGGTGACGCGTCCCTCTTCACCAACTCGGTGGCGCTCCTCATCGCGCTCGGCGGCACCGTCGCGGCGACCACGCTCTCCTCGTCGCGCATGACCGCGGTCCACGCGCTCTCCGCGATGAACCGCATGTTCATCGCCGGGGCCTACAACTCGGGGGCGATCGCCACCGAGATGATCCAGCTCGCCCGGCTCGCCAAGGCGCAGGGGATCTCGGCCATCGAGCCGGATGACCTCAAGGTGAAGGACGCCTTCCTCGTGAAGGGGCTTCGCCTGGTGGCCGACGGCGTAGACCCCGAGCGGCTCGAGGAGCTGCTCCGGCTCGAGTCCTCGATCCTGTCGGAGAAGCGCGCGGCGGCCGAGCGCATGTTCCGGGTCATGGGGACCTACTCGCCGATGTTCGGGCTCGTGGGGACGCTCATCGGCCTCATCACGATGCTCAAGGGGCTCACCGACCCGCGCGCGATCGGCCACGGCATGTCGATCGCCCTGATGGCCACCTTCTACGGCGTGCTCCTCGCGGGGCTCATCTTCCTCCCCCTGGCCGGGAAGGTCCGGACCATGGACCTCGACGAGCGGCTCCAGCGCGACCAGATCATCGCAGGGCTCCTCGCCATCCGGCTCGGGCAGAACGCCGAGTACGTCCGGGAGACGCTCGACGTCTTCACGCAGCGGAGCGCCAACGCGTGAGGGGCAAGAAGTTCAAGGGGAAGGGGCATCGTGTAGAGCGGGAGGACGACTCCAACCCGCTCCACGACGCGGCGTGGCTCTTCAGCTACGCCGACCTGATGACCCAGCTCCTGATCTTCTCGATCCTCATGCTCGTGGTGATGGGGCTCAAGGAGCTGAAGCCCGACGCGCAGCAGTCGGAGCAGGCCCAGGCCGAGACGAAGCGGGCGGCCGAGATGGCGCGCGCCGTCGACGAGCTGCAGGCCTACGTGAAGAGCAAGGCGCTCGGTGACGCGATGGTCATCGACCGGTCGGCCGACCGGATGGTCATCCGCATGAAGAGCGCCATCCTCTTCAAGGAGGGGCAGGCGGTCCTGGCGCCGTCGGCGCGCGTCATCATCGACGGGCTCGTGCCGGCGCTCTCCCACACGGCGAACAAGCTCAGGATCGAGGGGCACACCGACGACGTGCCCATCGCCACCGCGCTCTTCCCCTCCAACTGGGAGCTGTCGACGGCCCGCGCGATCACCGTGGCGGACCGGCTCGAGCAGGGCGGGATCGATCGCGCGCGCCTCTCGGTGGCCGGGTACGCCGAGTTCCACCCGCTCCTCGCCAACGACGGCGCCGATCAGCGCGCGCAGAACCGGCGCGTCGAGATCGTGGTCCTGGGGGGATAGGTGATCAAGATCACCGAGCGCGGTCACGAGGAGAACGAGGACGACTCGAGCGCGTGGCTCATCACGTACTCGGACATGATCACGCTGCTGCTCGCCTTCTTCCTCCTGATGTACTCCTTCTCGGTGATGTCCCAGGACCGCAAGGAGGACCTGGTCGAGCAGCTGCGCGGCGTGGTCGACCAGAAGGTGCAGTCCGCGAAGACGCGGGCCGAGCTGGAGGACGCCGCGCGCAAGATCGCCCAGCAGCTCGAGAAGGCGGCCGCGTTCGTCGAGTCGACCGAGACGGAGGTGACCGTGGGGCTCTCCTCGGCCGTCACCTTCGGCTCCGGCGACGACGTCCTCTCGCCCGCCGGCGACCAGGCGATCGCGAAGGCGGCCAGGATCCTGAAGGGGCTCCCGAACGTCGTCCGGATCGAGGGGCACACCGACGACATCCCGATCCGCGGCGGCGGGCGCTTCCAGTCCAACTGGCAGCTCTCGGCCGCCCGCGCCCAGACCGTCGTGCGCGTCTTCATGCGCGAGGGGCTGGACCCGCGCCGCATCCAGGTGGTCGGCTACGCCGACGTCCGGCCGCGCCAGCCGAACGCCACCCCCGAGGGGCGCTCCGCGAACCGGCGCATCGAGATCAAGCTGCTGAAGGGGGCCGAGTAGGCTTGAACGCCCTCCGGGGCCGTGGGAGAACCCGCGCGCGCCGATGATCGATCTCTCCACCCTCAACCCGCCGCAGCGCGAGGCGGTGACCACCACCGAGGGGCCGCTCCTCGTCCTCGCGGGCGCCGGCTCGGGCAAGACCCGCGTCATCGCCCACCGCGTCGCCTATCTGCTGATGCAGGGGGCCGAGCCCGAGCGGATCCTCGCGGTCACCTTCACCAACAAGGCCGCGGCCGAGATGCGCGAGCGGATCACGGCGCTCGCCGGGCCGGTCGGAGCCGACGTCTTCGTCTCGACGTTCCACTCGTTCGGGCTCTGGCTCGTGCAGCAGGAGCATGCCGCGGCCGGGCTGCCGAAGCGGTTCGGGATCTGCGACGCCGGCGACCAGGCGGCGCTCGTCAAGCGCTGCATGCGCGAGGTGAAGGTCGACGATCGCAGCTTCGACCCGCGCCGCGTCCTCTTCCTCATCTCGCGGGCCAAGAACGCGCTGCAGAAGAAGATCGTGCCGCGGCCGGAGGGGCAGGGCGACGACTACGACCTGATCGCCGCGGAGGTCTACCCGCGCTACCAGCGGGCCCTGCGCGCCCAGCGGATGGTCGACTTCGACGACCTGATCTCGCTCCCCGTGGAGCTCCTGAAGAAGGACGCCGCGCTGCGGGTGAAGTACTCGTCCAGGTTCCAGTGGCTCCTGGTGGACGAGTACCAGGACACCAACGTCTGCCAGCTCGAGCTGCTGAAGCTCGTCGGGGGCTCACGCCGGAACGTCTGCGCCGTCGGCGACGACGACCAGGCGATCTACGGGTGGCGCGGCGCCGAGGTGAAGAACATCCTCCGCTTCGACCGCCACTTCCCAGGGACGAAGGAGGTCCGGCTGGAGCAGAACTACCGCTCCACCGGCCGCATCCTCGCCTGCGCCAACGCGGTCATCGCCAAGAACGCGGCGCGCAAGGAGAAGCGGCTCTGGACGAGCGAGGGGCCGGGCGAGCCGGTCAAGGTGGTGGCGCTCCCGGGAGACGACGAGGAGGCGAAGTTCGTCGCCGAGGAGATCGCGCGCCAGCGCGGCGAGGGGCGCTCGTGGGGCCACTTCGCCGTCCTCTACCGGCTCAACGCGCAGAGCCGCCCGATCGAGGAGGCGCTCCGCGAGGCGGGGATCCCGTACGACGTCCACGGGGGGCCGGCCTTCTTCGACCGGGCCGAGGTGAAGGACCTGCTCGCCTACCTGAAGCTCTGCACCGCGAGCGGGGACGAGGTCTCGCTCGCGCGCGTCGTCAACGTGCCGCCGCGCGGCATCGGGGACACGTCGATGGAGCGGCTGCACGCCTGGGCGGTGGACCAGGGGATCGGCCTCTACGAGGCGCTGCGGCGCTCGGAGGAGGCGCCGGAGCTGCCGCGCGGCGCGGCGGAGCGCATGGTGGCGTTCGCAGGCCTCGTCGATCGGTTCAGGGAGCGCTTCTCGAAGGGCGATCTCGGCGTCGCGGCGCGGGAGCTGGTCGCCGCGCTCGACCTCTACACGCACGCCCGCGCGAGCGTGAAGTCGCCCGAGGCCGGGACCCGCAAGGTGGAGGGGATCGACGGGATCCTCCGCTCGCTGGAGGGGTACGTGAACCGCAGCGCGCGCCCCTCGCTCGCCACGTGGCTCCAGCGGCTCGCGCTCGACTCGCGCGAGGAGGAGGACCCGGCGGAGGGCGACGGCGTCACGCTGATGACGCTCCACGCGGCCAAGGGGCTGGAGTTCCCGGTCGTCTTCCTGGTCGGCTGCGAGGAGGACCTGCTCCCCTGCGCCGGGATCCAGGGGGAGGCGCGCGATCTCGACGAGGAGCGGAGGCTCGCCTACGTCGGGATCACCCGCGCCCGCGAGCTCCTCTACATGACCCGCGCCGACCAGCGCGTGAAGCGCGGCAAGCCGCTCGAGCGGACGCCGAGCCGCTTCATCGACGACCTCCCCGCCGACGCGCACGAGAAGGTCGATCCGTCGGCGCTCCAGGCGGCCCCCCAGGAGATCGCGAGCCACACCGAGAGCATCCTCTCTGGGCTGCGCGCCCGCCTCGGAGCGAACAAACCGCCGTGATCATAGGCGGTTGAGCGGCTGGAGCCACGCCGCGTTGACGAATCCCTATCGGATAGATATGGATTTAGGCGTGACGCCCAATCGCAAGGCCGAGTACGCGCTCCGAGCCCTCGTCGATCTCGCGATCCGCGCGGCGCCGGGCGGCTTCGTGTCGACGGCGGCCGTCGCGCGCCGCACCGGCGCTCCCGCCAAGTTCCTGGAGACGATCTTCGGCGAGCTTCGCCGGGCAGGGATCGTAGAGAGCCGGCGCGGAGCCGTCGGCGGGCACCGGCTCGCGCGAGCCGCCTCGTC
>JBAVTL010000650.1:0-5930 GCA_049696175.1 Anaeromyxobacteraceae bacterium | reverse complement strand
GGCCTGACGCTCGCCGCGGCGAGCGCGCCGCGCGCCGTGCAGGTCGCCCTCCTCTGGGCGCTCGCGGCCGGGGGAGTCCTCCTCTTCCCGGCGCTCTACGTGCTCTTCAGGATCTTCAAGGGGGAGCGGCCGTTCTCGGCGCTCGACCGGCGGGGCGAGTAGCCCCAATCCTTCGGCCTGAGATCGGCTCGGACCGGGTCGTCCACGGTATTCAATTTGTGGCTCAGCAAGTTGAATACGGGCAAGGAGAGTTCAAGTAGGCTTGTGCCACAGATCGCCGAATTCAAGTGGAAGCCCATGAACTTGAACTTCGGCTGGTCGTATGCAACCGTCCTTCAGCGACATGAACCCGAGCGAGTTCAAGCCCAACTGCCCAGGAAAGCTGAAGAAGTCCCCCGAGGGCGCGTGGGCCTACGTGCCGGACCCCCTCCCTCCTCGACTTGAGGCGAGCTGGGACCTTTACGGATCTCTCTCTGCCGCCGACCGGGCCCTGAGTGAGCTGGCCGGCGTCGCCGGGAACCTGCCGAACCCCCACCTCCTCATCAACCCGTTCATGCGGCGCGAGGCGGTGCTGTCGAGTCGCATCGAGGGGACTCAATCCTCCTACGGCGACCTCATCGCCTTTGAGGCGGCCGGAAACGTTCCGTCTGCTGGCAGCGCCGACGTGAGCGAGGTCGTCAACTATGTTCACGCCCTCGAACACGGCCTCCGTCGCCTCGACGACCTCCCCATCAGTCTCCGGCTCATCCAGGAGGTCCACGCCGTCCTGATGAAGGGGGTCCGCGGTGAGACGAAGACACCGGGCGAGTTCCGCCGGCAGCAGAACTGGATCGGCGGTGCGGACCCGAGCACCGCGCGCTTCGTCCCGCCCCCCGTGCCCGAAATGCTCGCGGCGCTCGACGCCATGGAGAAGTACCTCCACGCCGACCCGCTCAACCTGCCACCGCTTCTTCGCCTCGCCCTCGTCCACTACCAGTTCGAGGCCATCCACCCGTTCCTCGACGGCAACGGGCGGGTGGGGCGGCTCCTCATCACGCTCACGCTATGCGCTGAGAAGATCCTCCCCGCGCCTCTGCTCTACCTCTCCGCCTTCTTCGAGCGGGAGAAGGCAACCTACGCCGACCTGATGCTGAGGGTGAGCCAGGAGGGAGAATGGGACGGGTGGATCCGGTTCTTCCTCCGTGGCGTCACCGAGCAGTCGAACGACGGTGTCCAGCGGTCGAAGCGAGTGCTGGAGCTCCGCGAGAGCTATCGGAAGATTCTCCAGGCTGAGCGGGCGTCGGGGAACGTGCTGAGCCTCCTCGACCGGCTCGTCTACGCGCCGACGACGACGGCGAGGGGTGCGTCGGCGCAGCTCGGCGTCTCCTTCCAGGGGGCGCAGCTCATCATCGACAAGCTCGTGGGGGCGGGGATCCTGGTGGAGATGCCCGGCACGCGCCCCCGTACGTACGTGGCGAAGGAGGTCGTCCGGATCTTCGGTGAGTAGACGACGAAAGCCGCTACACGCCGGTAGCGGGGCTGCGCGCCGGATCGGAGCGGAGCGCGCCCTCGGGATCGTCGCCCAATCTCCCGCGGACCTCGACGGCAATTCGCGGCCGCTTCGGAACCAGCGCCAGACCCTCTCCCGGTCCGACCGTCGTACCCCCAGCGGCGCTCGTCCGCGCGGAACCGCAACCTGGCGCATTCGTCACGGGCCGCGCGTAGCGTAGACCGCCGCGCAACCCCGCGGACGGCCCGCGGTGCCGCCCCCTCACCCTGACACTCTCCCCCGGTGGGGGAGAGGGAAAGAATCTCAGCCTCTCAGTGCACCGTCGCCTCGGCCGTCGCGGCGCCGGGCGCCTTCCTGAACGTGATGCTCCCGTCCGGTCCCTCGTCCACGACGACGCGGTCGCCGGCCTTGAACTCTCCCTGCAGCAGCTTCGTCGCGAGCGGGTCCTGGACCATCCGCTGCAGCGCGCGCTTGAGCGGCCGCGCGCCGAAGGCCGGGTCGTAGCCGGCGTCGGCCACCGCCTCGCGCGCCCCGTCGGTGAGCTCGATGGCGATCTGGCGCTCGGCGAGCAGCCGCTGGATCCGGCCAAGCTGGATCCCGACGATCTTGCCGACGTCCTCGCGCCCGAGCGGCTTGTAGACGACGATCTCGTCCACGCGGTTGAGGAACTCGGGCCGGAACTCGGCCTTGAGGTGGTCGAGCGCGGCGTCGCGGATCGCGCCCAGGTCCACGCCAGGGCGGCTGCCGAGCCGCTGGATCTCGGCCGAGCCCACGTTGGAGGTCATGATGATGACGGCGTTCCGGAAGTCGACCGTCCGCCCCTGCCCGTCGGTCAGCCGGCCGTCGTCGAGGATCTGGAGCAGCACGTCGAAGACGTCGTGGTGCGCCTTCTCGATCTCGTCGAAGAGGATCACCGCCCACGGGCGGCGCCGGACGGCCTCGGTGAGCTGCCCCCCCTCCTCGAACCCGACGTAGCCGGGGGGCGCGCCGATGAGCCGCGCGACCGAGTGCTTCTCCATGTACTCGGACATGTCGATCCGGACCATGGCCTGCTCGTCGTCGAAGAGCTGCTCGGCGAGCGCCCGGGCGGTCTCGGTCTTCCCGACGCCGGTGGGGCCGAGGAAGATGAAGGAGCCCACCGGCCGGTTCGGATCCTGGAGCCCGGAGCGGGCGCGCCGGACCGCCGCGGCGAGCGCCTTGAGCGGCTCCTCCTGGCCGACGACGCGACGGGCGAGCCGCTCCTCCATGTGGAGCAGCTTCTCCACCTCGCCCTCGAGCAGCCGCGAGACCGGCACGCCGGTCCACTTGGAGACCACCTCGGCGATCTCCTCCGGCGTCACCTCCTCGTGCAGCATCGCCCCGGCCCGCTGGGCGCCGGCGAGCTTCGCCTCCAGCGCGCCGACCTTCGCCTGCGCGGCGGGGAGCGTGCCGAACTTCAGCTCGGCGGCCCGCTGGAAGTCGGCGGCCCGCTCGGCCTGCGCCTGCGCGTTCTTGAGCTCGTCGATCTCGGCGCGCGCGGCGGCCAGCTCCTGGATGACCCCCTTCTCGGCGTCCCAGCGCGCCTTGAGGTTCGCGAACTCCTCGTTGCGCGCCGCGAGCTCCTTCTCGGCGGCGGCGAGCCGCGCGCGGGAGCCCTCGTCCTGCTCCTTCACCAGCCCCTGCCGCTCGATCTCGAGCTGGGCGATGCGGCGGCGGACCTCGTCCACCTCGGTGGGCATCGAGTCGATCTCGATCCGGAGCCGGCTCGCGGCCTCGTCGATGAGATCGATCGCCTTGTCGGGCAGGAAGCGATCCGCGATGTAGCGGTGCGAGAGCCGGGCCGCCTCCACGAGCGCGGCGTCCTGGATCCGGACCTTGTGGTGCAGCTCGTACCGCTCCTTGAGGCCGCGGAGGATCGAGACGGTGTCCGCGACCGACGGCTCGCCGACGAAGACCGGCTGGAAGCGCCGCTCGAGCGCCGGGTCCTTCTCGACGTGCTTGCGGTACTCGTCCACCGTCGTGGCGCCGACGGCGTGCAGCTCGCCGCGGGCGAGGGCTGGCTTCAGCATGTTGCCGGCGTCCATGGCCCCCTCGGCCGCGCCGGCCCCGACGATCGTGTGGAGCTCGTCGATGAAGAGGATGATCTGCCCCTCGGCGCCGATCACCTCCTTGAGCACGCCCTTGAGCCGCTCCTCGAACTCGCCGCGGTACTTTGCGCCAGCCACCATCGACGCCAGGTCGAGCGCGAGCAGCCGCTTCCCCTTGAGCCCCTCGGGCACGTCGCCGTCGACGATCCGGCGCGCCAGCCCCTCGGCGATGGCGGTCTTGCCGACGCCCGGATCGCCGACCAGGACCGGGTTGTTCTTGGTGCGGCGGGAGAGGATCTGGATCACCCGCCGGATCTCGTCGTCGCGGCCGATGACCGGATCGAGCTTCCCGGCGCGCGCTAGCTCGGTGAGGTCCTTCGCGTACTTCTCCAGCGCGCGGTACTGGCTCTCCGCCTCCGGCGTCGCCGCGCGGGCGCCACCGCGGAGCTCCTTGAGCGCGGCCTCGATCCGCTCGGCGGTCGCCCCGGCGGCGCGCAGCGCGTCGCCGGCGCCCCCCTTCTCCCTGGAGGACGCGAGCAACAGATGCTCGGTCGAGACGTACTCGTCCTTGAGCTTCTTCGCCTCCTGCTCGGCCTGATCGAGCAGCTTCATGAGCCGGTTGTCGGCGTAGGGCTCGCCGCCGGAGACGCGCGGCAGCGACCGGAGGTCGTCCTCGATGCGCGCGACGACGCTCGCCGGCTGGGCGCCGATCTTCTCCAGGAGCGGTCCCGCCACCCCGTCCTCCTGCGAGAGGAGGGCGGTCACGAGGTGCTCCACGCCCACCGCCTGGTGGTCGCGGCGGCGGGCCAGGGTCTGCGCCGACTGTAGGGCTTCCTGCGCCTTCAGGGTGAGCTTCTCGTTTCGCATGAAACCAACGTAAGACCGCGTCTCGCGGTGGCAAGGCGGCGGGGGCGCTGTTTCCGAAATGCCATGCGTCGTCTAGGATGACTCCAAGAGGTGATTCCACATGAGATGCACCGTTCTCGGAGCTGGCTCCTGGGGTACGTCGCTCGCCGCCCTCCTCGCGGGGAAGGGCTACAACGTCACCGTCTGGGACAAGGACCTCGCGGTCCTCGACGACATCACGAAGCAGCACCGTAACGAGCGCTACCTCTCGGGGATCGCCCTCCCCGCCAAGCTCCACGCCCACGCGGACATCGCGAAGGCGCTAGAGGGGGCAGAGCTGGTCGTCCTCGCCGTGCCGTCGCACGCCGTGCGCCCCGTGGCGATCGAGATGAAGCGCCACGTCCACGCCGGCATGCCGATCGTGAACGTCGCGAAGGGGATCGAGCTCGACACCCTCATGACCATGAGCGAGGTGCTCGAGGACGTCCTCCCGGTCCCGCTGCACCCCTACCTGCTCGTCCTCTCCGGTCCGTCGTTCGCCAAGGAGGTCGCGAAGGGGTTGCCGACCGCCATCACCATCGCCGCCCACTGGGAGCGGATCGCCCGGCAGGCGCAGCAGGCGTTCCACACGAAGACCTTCCGCCCCTACACCTCCGGCGACGTCGTCGGCTGCGAGATCGGCGGCTGCGTGAAGAACGTCGTGGCGATCGCCGCCGGCATCGCCGACGGGCTGGGCTTCGGCGCCAACTCCACGGCCGCCCTGATCACCCGCGGCCTCACCGAGATCTCCCGCCTCGCGGTCCGCAAGGGGGCGAACCCGCTCACGCTCTCCGGCCTCTCGGGGCTCGGCGACCTCGTCCTCACCTGCACGTCGGACCTGTCGCGCAACCGGACCGTGGGCCGTGGCCTCGCCGACGGGAAGACGGTCGAGGCGATCCAGGCGGAGCTCGGGCAGGTGGCCGAGGGGGTCCGCAACGCGAAGAGCGTGCGTGACCTCGCGAAGAAGCTGGGCATCGAGATGCCCATCACCGAGACGGTCTACCGGATCCTCTACGAGGGGCTCTCGCCGCGCGACGCGGTGACCGAGCTGATGCTGCGCGAGACCAAGGCCGAGATGTAGCTGCGAGCGCCGAACCACCTAGTCGAGCAGCGCCCGCACCACCTTTAGGAGCTCCGCGGGGGTGTAGGGCTTCATGAGCAGCGGATCGCCCGCCGCCGCGAGCCCCGCCACCGTCGCCTCGTCGGCGAAGCCGGACGCGAAGAGGACGCGCAGGCCGGGACGGATCACCCGCGCGTGGGCCGACAGCTCCGGTCCGGTCATCCCCGGCATCGCGAGGTCGGTGATCAGGGCGTGGATCGTGCCCGGCTCCCCCTTCGCCAGGAGCAGCGCCTCGAGCCCGGAGGACGCGACCAGGACGCGGTAGCCCGCCCGCTCGAGCACGCGACGCGCCACTTGCCGGACGGGCGGATCGTCCTCCGCGATCAGCAGGGTCTCGCCGGGCGCGGCCTGGGGCGGCGCGGGCTCAGGC
>JBAVTL010000649.1:0-3630 GCA_049696175.1 Anaeromyxobacteraceae bacterium | reverse complement strand
GGCCGAGGCGCTGGGCGCCGCCACCTTCTCCGCCTTCAGCGCCTTCGTCGTCGTCGTCGCCGTCCGCGTGCACGGCGCGGACGCCGCGGTCGCCTCGCGCGTGCTGATCGTCGAGGGGCTGAGCTTCATCGCCACGGCATTCGTGGGAGGCCGCCTCGCCTCGGATCGCCCACGCCTCCGGCGAATCGCCGGCCTCGCCGGCCTCGCCGGGACGATCGGGACCGCCGCCGCGGTTGGACCGCTCTCCCTGGCGCTCGCCGGCGTCGCCATCGGCGTCGCGACGGGGCTCATCCACGTCTACGTCGCCTCCTGGATCGCCGGCGCCGCGGCCGTCAAGGGCAGGATCTCGGCGCTCTTCCAGCTCGCGGCCGGGCTCGGCGTGACGCTGGGGCCGCTCGCCAGCGCCCTGGCCGGCCGCTGGATGCCAGCGCAGGCCGTCCTGCTCGTCTTCCTCCCACTCTTCATCCTCCTGGCCGTGGGCGCCGCCGGCGCCCGCGTGGCCTCCACCCGGCACCGCGACCGCCCGCAGGACGCGAGCGATGCCGCTTCTCGCAACACAGGGAGCAACCCCATGGCGCTGGAACGTCAGCAGGTTCCGCAGTACCTCAACGACACCCGCTTCATCATCCTGTCGACCGTCGGCCCGGCCAACACCCCGGCCATCCGCGCGCTCGGCTCCTTCGCGGCAGACGGGCTCACCGTCTACTTCTCGACCGGAAAGACCTCCGACAAGGTCGGCCAGATCTCCGCGAACCCCAACGTCTCCATCCTCTTCCAGCACGAGCAGCAGGAGGTGAAGGACTTCGCGAACGTGGAGATCCGCGGCGTCGCGGAGGTGCTGGCCACCGAGGAGGAGCGGGCACAGGCGATCCGCCTGATCTCGATCCGCAACCCCCGATTCAAGGAGCGGGCCGAGAAGGGTGAGCTGGGCGGGAACGCCTTGCTCCGCGTCACGCCGAAGCAGGTGAAGATCGTGGACTTCTCCAGGGGGCACGGCCCAGCGGCGGTCTCGAGCATCGAAGTCTGAGCGGCGCCGAAAAAGGGAGCGAACATGAGCACCGCAAGCACAGGATCTACGGGCGAGCTGAAGAAGAAGCTCTGGCATGAGCTGAAGGTGAAGACTGACGTCGTCACGGACGGCGTCGCGGTCGACTCGGACGCGCTGAGCGCGCTCCGGCTAGGCCAGAAGGTGAAGGAGCAGATCCACTGCCTCTTCGTGATGGACTTCGAGCCGCACGAGGGG
Source organism: Anaeromyxobacteraceae bacterium (assembly GCA_049696175.1). Taxonomy (GTDB): domain Bacteria; phylum Myxococcota; class Myxococcia; order Myxococcales; family Anaeromyxobacteraceae; genus DATIVK01. The sequence continues at coordinate 2,387 of JBAVTL010000649.1, read as the reverse complement.
GATCTCCCCTCCGAGTTCGTGACGCCGAACGGCCTCGACGTGCCGGTCCGCTGGAACCCGCGCTCGCGCTACCGGCTCGCGCTCGACGGGGAGCGCTTCATCCTGGCCGAGGGTGCGAACGAGGTCTTCGAGGTCTCGTTCCATCCCCGTCCCGGCTTCTACGACCGGAAGACCTCCGACGGCAAGCCGATGCAGACCATCGCCATCGCCAACCCGGACGGCCACATCTTCATCGTCTACAGCAACGAGTGCTCCTACAAGGACCGCGGCGAGGACTGCCTCTTCTGCAACATCAACGAGACGAAGAACGTCTTCAACGACAAGTACGGCACGCAGTGGAAGACGCCCGGACAGATCGGAGAGACGGTCGCCGCCGCGAAGCAGGAGGGGCTCTTCAAGCACCTCACGGTGACCGGCGGCGTCATCCCGGAGCGGCGTGAGCTCGACTACTACCTGGACGTGGCCGAGGCCATCCGGGAGCGGACCGGGGAAGACCAGTTCAACGGCACGGCGACGGTCGCCGCTCCGCTCGATCTCGGGAACCTCGACCGGTTCAAGGAGGCCGGGTTCCGCACCACCGCGATGAACCTCGAGATCTGGGACAAGCGGATCTACGAGGTCATCTGCCCAGGGAAGGCGCGCAGCTCCGGCGGATGGGACCACTGGGTCAAGGCGCTCGAGCACGGTGTCCGCGTGTTCGGCCATGGGCGCGTCCGCTCCAACTTCGTCGCCGGCATAGAGCCGAAGGCCCGGACGGTAGAGGGGCTGGAGGTGCTCGCTGGCAAGGGGGTCGTCAGCACCTTCACGGTCTGGTGCCCCAACCCAGGCTCCGAGCTGCGCGGCCACCGCGCGCCGGAGCCGGGCTGGTACCTCGACCTCGCGGAGAAGCTCGTCGGCTTCTGGAAGAAGCACGGGATCACCTTCGAGCACGTCTTCGACTCCAACGCGGCCACCAACGGGATCCAGCACGACCTCTACCGGATCGAGGACGAGCTCCTGCCGGTCTTCCACGCGAAGCGCGACGCGCAGCCCGAGCCGAAGGAGAGGCGGGCGTCATGACCAGAGCGTTTGCCGCGGTGGCCGTCGCGGTCCTGTTCCTCACCGGATCGGCGGCCGCCCAGGTGAAGCCCACGGTCATCCGGATCGGCGTCGCCGGCGTCGGCACCGGTGGCCGCCCGCTGGTCGGGTGGTCCTACTCCTCGAACGTCGCGGCCCACGGGGCCCTCGAGAACGAGTTCCGCCCCGACGGCATCGCCATCAAGTGGACCTACTTCTCCGGCGCCGGCCCCGCGGTGAACGAGGCGATCGCGAACAAGCAGCTCGACTTCGCGTTCGAGGGCGACCTCCCGGCGCTCGTCGCCCGGGCCGGTGGCCTCCCGACCCGCGTCATCATCGCCCACACCCGCTGGGAGCCGATCTACGTCGGCGTGCCGTCCGACTCGACGGCGCAGCGCCTGGAGGACCTGAAGGGGAAACGCATCGCGGTCTTCAAGGGGACGAACCTGCAGCTCGCGTTCTATCGGGTGCTGGAGTCCAAGGGGCTCAAGGACTCCGACTTCAAGCTCGTGAACATGAGCTTCGCCGACGCGAGCGCCGCGCTCCTCTCCAAGGACATCGATGGGGCGGTGACGGGCCCAGAGGTCTTTCCACTGGTCGAGCGGGGGGTCGCCCGGGTCGTCCACTCGACGGCGGGAGACCCGAAGGTCGGGCGGTTGAGCCACCTCCTGGTGACCGAGGACTTCAACGCGCGCCACCCGGCGATCGTACAGCGGGTCGTCACCGCCGTCCTCAAGGAGGCGGCGTGGCTCTCCGCGGAGTCCAACCGAGGCGCCGCGTACGAGATCTGGGGGCGCAGCGGCCTGGGGCCACCTGCGTGGAAAGGCGACTGGGACCAGTTCGTCCTGGCCGAGCGGTCCTCGCCACTGTTCGACGAGTTCTACCGTGCCCAGTACAAGCGCGCCCTGAAGGCAGGGCGCGAGCTGAAGCTGATCCGGCGTGACTTCGACACGGACGCGTGGCTCGACCCGACCTACTTGAACAACGCACTGGCGTCTCTCGGCCTCTCGGGGCACTGGCGCGAATTCGACGCGGAGGGCAAGCCTAAGGCGGCGCCGGTCGTCCGTCGCTAGTCCACGCGACCGCGCCATCGAGGGAGGGCGATTCGCGAGCACCTGCTGGTGCCGCGGGTCGCCCTTCTCTTCTGTGGGCGCTACGCGCGTCCGGAGGCTCTCGCTCCACCCAGTCCCGGCTGGGGAGAGGGGGTGTCGTTTCCCACGCTCTTTCACCGCCAGCTCGCCACGATCTTTCACCGGCCTGAGCTGACCGCTTCCCGGTTTGCACCGTGCGGTGGCCGATCCTGACGAGGTGGCAGAGACAGAGAGGCCCCG
>JBAVTL010000648.1:0-4416 GCA_049696175.1 Anaeromyxobacteraceae bacterium | reverse complement strand
GCTCAACGCCGAGCGGACGGTGAGCCTCGCGACGGCGCTGGCGCCACGGCTCGGGTACGCAGAGGCGGCCCGCATCGTGAAGGAGTCGACGCGGACTGGCCGCTCCATCGTGGAGCTCGCGGTGGAGATGGGAGGGCTCCCGAAGGCGGAGGCGACGCGCTTGCTGGACCCCGCCAAGCTCACTCACCCCGGGCGGGGATAGCGCTCCGCCCGGTTCGCTGCGCCCCGGCTCCGCCCGCGTTATGCCAGCTCCACCGGAGGTCGAGGTGCGCTGGAACTGGACGCTCGCGTGGCTGCTCGCTGGAGTGACCGCGATGACGGCGATCGCCGTCGCCGCGGCGGGGCCGGCGCCGATCGCGCAGCCCGGGCCGGTCGAGGGCAACGTGAAGACCAGGGAGCCGGAGAAGGCGGAGCTGCGGTCGAAGCTCTCGCCCATGCAGTTCCACGTCACGCAGGAGTGCGGGACGGAGCCGCCGTTCCAGAACGCCTACTGGAACGAGCACCGCGATGGTCTCTACGTCGACGTGGTGAGCGGTGAGCCGCTCTTCAGTTCGATGGACAAGTTCGACTCCGGGACCGGCTGGCCCAGCTTCACCCGCCCGCTCGAGGGGACGAAGATCGTCGAGAAGCGCGACGCCGCGCTCGGGATGGCGCGGACCGAGGTCCGCTCGCCGAAGGGGGACTCGCACCTGGGTCACGTCTTCGACGACGGCCCCGCGCCGACCGGGCTCCGGTACTGCATCAACTCGGCGAGCCTCCGCTTCGTCCCGGTCACCGATCTGGAGAGGGAGGGGTACGGCCGCTTCCTGCCGCTCTTCGGGCGCACCGCGCAGGCGACCGAGGAGGTGGCCACGCTCGCCGGCGGGTGCTTCTGGGGGATGGAGGACCTCCTGCGCAAGCAGCCAGGCGTGCTCCGGATCGAGGTCGGCTACACGGGCGGCACGCTCCCGAACCCGAAGTACGAGGACACCCACGACGGGAAGAGCGGCCACGCGGAGGCGGTCCGGATCGTGTTCGATCCCACGAAGACCAGCTACGAGGCGCTGCTCCGCTTCTTCTTCCGGATCCACGATCCGACCACTCTCGACCGGCAGGGGAACGACGCCGGCTCGCAGTACCGGAGCGCGATCTTCTACGCGTCGGAGGAGCAGCGACGCACCGCCGAGAAGGTGAAGGCCGAGGTGGACGCGAGCGGGAAGTGGACGCGGCCGGTCGTCACGCAGATCGCGCCGGCCGGTCCCTGGTACCGCGCGGAGGAGTACCACCAGGACTACCTGGTGAAGAACCCGGGCGGCTACACCTGCCACTGGGTCAGGGACTAGCGGCGCCCCGGCGCGGGGGCGCCCCCGGGAGGAACGGCTCGGGGTTCAGGAGCTTGAAGGTGTTGGGGTGCATCTCGGTGGAGGGGAAGCGGCGGGGGCGGAGGTCGTGGAGCACCCGCGCGGTGTTCTCGGCGAGCGTCGAGGCGACCCGCAGGCGCCGATCGCGCTCGACGAACTCGGCCACGAGCCGCTGGAGCCTGAGGAGATCACGGTCCGTGACGAGGCCGATCCTGCGGACGAGGAAGAGCGCGCTGCCCGCGAGCCAGACCTCGCGCGTCTCCAGCTCCCGGCTCTTGTCGAAGGCGTTCGCGAAGCCGTAGTGCGAGACGAGGTCGATCAGGTGCGGCACCGCCTTCGCGCCGAACTTCACGAGCTGCTCCTCCACCTCCCACGGTGACATCCCCCGCGCCCGCGCCTCCTCCGAGATGGGGGTGCTCCACTCCATGTAGAGGTCCTCGTAGAGCGCGAGCCAGATGCGCAGCCGCTCGCGCCGGAGCGCGCGGTTGACGCAGCGGACGAGCGGCTCCGGGGAGGTCTCCCGGAGGTGGCGATCCAGGACCGTTCGCGGGTTGAGCAGCCGCAGCCCCTTCACGAAGAACTGCTCGCCGGCGTGCGGGCACGTCAAGGCGAGCGTGAGGAAGCACCGGTCCGCGCCCCGGCCGAAGGCTCCGGCGCGGTCGAGCGTGCGCAGCGCGCCGACGAGCGCGTCGTAGATCGCCTTCTCCTGCGCCGGCGTCCGCGTCGCGGGCTCCGGGAGCGCGAGCGCGAGCGAACGCACCTCCGGCGCGAAGTCGTGCCATGCCCACCGGGGCGTGTACCAGCGCAGCAGCCGCCTCCCGGACTCGCCGTTGTAGCGCGGGTCCTCCGACGCGAGCGCCGCCGCCCGGCGCGCCAGCCCCTCCTCGGTGTTGGCGGAGAGGGCGACCCACGCGAAGCGCTCCTCCCCGCTGACGACGAGCGCCACCGAGTAGAGGTGCTCGGTCCCGATCTCTCTGAGGAGCCGCGCCACGGCCGCCCCGACCCGCTGGGTCAGCTCGTGGCGGAAGGCGCCGGCGTCGAAGGGGGAAGGCACGGCGCGATGTTCACCCATCACGCCACGCAGCGGAAGTCGCGGAGCTCCTCCCACCCGAAGCCGGCGAGCTCCGCGCGGATGAGGTCGCGCGCGCCCGGTGCGCCGACCGCCACGAGGAGCGGGAGGCCGCGCGCCCGGGCCAGCTGATCGACGCCGACGACCGGCGCGCCGCGCACGGTCCGGCCGATCTTCTTGCGGTCCACCTCGACGAAGAGGGCCGCCCGGATCCCCTCGGCGTCGAGCGCGTCGGCCATGGCCTTCCCGGTCTCCCCGGCCCCCCAGATCGCGACCTCGCGCATCCCCGCGAGCCACGTCCTGGCGAGGGCCGACGCCTTGAGCGCGCGGTGGTTGGAGAGCGAGTAGCGCCCGTCCGTCCGGGTGAGCCGCGCGCCCGACTCGCGCCAGCCGAGCAGCACGCGCGGGACGTTGGCGAGCGCGCCGCCCGCCTCGCACAGCCGGAGCCACAGGTCGTAGTCCTCGGGGAAAGGCCCCTCGCGCCAGCCGCCGACAGCCTCCAGCGCCTCACGGCGGAGCAGCGCCGCAGGGTGGATCAGCGGCGCCTCGACGAAGAGGTCGCGCTCGACGAGCGCCTTCGAGGTGAGGCCGTTGAGCCACTCGACGTACCGGATCATCCCCGGCCGCAGGATCCCGCGGGGGAAGAGCTTCACCTGCGAGCCCACGGCGACGAGGGCGGGATCCGCCGCCAGCGCCTCGAGCTGGAGCGCGAGCCGGAGCGGGTGGGCGAGGTCGTCGGCGTCCATCCGGGCGACGAGCGGGGCGTCGCAGAGGGCGAGCCCCCGTGAGAGCGCCCTGGCGATCCCCTCGCCGGGACCGCGCACGATCGTGACGCGGCCGTCGCGCTCCGCGAGGCGCTGCAGCAGGTCGGGCGTAGCGTCCGTGGAGCCGTCGTCGACCACGACCAGCGACAGGTCGCGGAAGGTCTGGCGCAGGATCGACGACGCGGCCGCGCGGACGGTGCGCGCCGCGTCCCGCGCGGGCATGAGGACCGCGACCCGCGCCATCGCCGGGGCGTCCTAGCGCTTCGTCACCATCTCCGCGCAGAGCCACTCGGCCGCGAGGAGGTAGCCGCGCGGCCCGAGCCCGGTGATCTGGCCCCTGCAGGCGGCGGCGGTGATGCTCTTGCGCCGCCACTCCTCGCGCGTGTGCAGGTTCGAGACGTGGACCTCGACCGCGGGGCAGGCGACCGCCTTGAGGCAGTCGTGGAGCGCCACGCTCGTGTGGGTGAGGGCGCCGGGGTTGATGATGATCCCCTTCGCGTCCTTCCGCTTCGACTGGATGAAGTCGATGATCGCCCCCTCGTGGTTGGACTGGAAGGGCTCGATCTTGACCTTCCACCCCTCCGCCGCCTTGCGGACCATCTCCTCGATCTCGGCGAGCGTGGTCCGCCCGTAGATCTCCGGCTCGCGCTCGCCCAGCAGGTTCAGGTTGGGACCGTTGACCAGCAGGATCATCGCCGCTTCCCCTTTTCAGCGGAGCGCCGCGCCGCGGCCTCCGAGATCTCGCCCACAGCTTCCGCCACCGCCTCGTCGGGCACGGCGACGTCCCAGGCCACCTTCCAGCTGGCGCCGTCCTCGACGGGGAGGACCCAGCGCAGGCCGGCGGCGGTCCGCTTCTTGTCGAACCCCATGAGCGCCGCGGCCCGCTTCGCGACGGCCGGCGGCACCCGGAGCGGCAGCCCTGCCCCGGCGATCGCCTGCTCCACCTCGGCGACGGCGAGCGGGCCGATCCGGCCGAGGAGCCCGGACAGCCTGAACGCGAAGGCCAGGCCGACCGCGACCGCCTCACCGTGCGTGTAGCGCTCGAAGGCGCCGGCCGCCTCGACGCCGTGGCCGAAGGTGTGGCCGAGGTTCAGGAGCTTCCGCTCCCCCTTCTCCCTCGGATCGGCCTCGACGACCATGACCTTCGCGCGGGCGCAGGCGGCGATCAGCGCCGGCGGCGGCGGCGCGCCCCGGGCGACGGCGGCGACCTTCCCCATCATGGCCGGCTCCAGCGCGGCGTACT
>JBAVTL010000647.1:0-1822 GCA_049696175.1 Anaeromyxobacteraceae bacterium | reverse complement strand
GGACCGGATTGGCCGAGGCGACGAGGGCGAGCGCCACGCAGGTGGCTCGCCGTGCTGCCCAGTGGATCATTGCGGTCGTTCCGGTCACCTTACAACCTCTTGATCTGCCGCTTGGCGTCTTCGATCTGGCGTTGCGCGGCCGCGTCGGTCACTCCCACCACGCGGGCAGCCGCCTCGAACGCTTCCTTCGCCCTGGGCTTCTGCCTCGCGTCGATGAAGAGCTTTCCGCTACGGTAGAGGGCCTTCGCGACCTCGTTCGGCCGCTCCTTCACGCAGCGCGGATCGCCCCCGAACGCGAGGTACCGCTCCGCCGCCTCCACCTTCTTCTCCTGCACGTCGAGCTCGTACCCGACGTTCTGCAGCGCGAGGCAGCGGTTGGGCGCGTCAGGCCAGCGCTCGATGAAGGTGACGTAGTGGCGCACCGACACCTCATGGTCGCCCCGCTTCGACGCGGCGGACGCGAGGTAGAGCGCCGCCATCGGCGCCATCCGCGAGTCGCCGTACGTCGCGACGAGCCGCTCGCGATCCGCGGCCGCCTTCTCGGGACGCCCCGCGCGATCCCACGCGAGCGCGGCGTTGAAGAGGGCGTTGGACGCGTCCGGCGAGGCGGCGTGAGCGGCAGCGAAGCGCTCGAACCCCTCCGCGGCCTCCGCGGGCTTGCCGCCGTCGAGCAGCCGCTTCGCCACGGCGAAGTCGATCCCCTGCTCGAGCCGCGCGACCTGGTCGCGCACGCGGGTGAACGTCTCCTTCTCCCTGGGCTCCGTAGCCTTCGAGATCTGCCCGTCGAGGACCGCCTTCACCCGCTCCTTGGCCGCCGCGAAGCCCTCGTCGTCCTTGCGCACCAGGAAGGTCTGAAGGAGCAGCTGAACGGCGCTGTCCATCACGTCGGCCTCCGAGGGCCAGGTCGCGACGATCTTCTCTAGCCGCTTCTGCGCGTCCGCCATCTCGTCGCAGGCGTACTCCACCTCGGCCGCGATGAGGGCCGCCTGCGACGGCGGCAGCGCGAGGTTGCGCTCGCTGGGACGCTTGGCGATCTCCGGGTGCTTCTCCCAGACGGGGAGGAAGGCGTCCACCGCCCCGACGAAACGCCTCCACGGCTCCGCCGGGGCCCGCGGCGCGAGCTCCGCGCCGGCGCGCTGCTCCGCCGTCGTGAGCTTGATCGGCTCGAGCTCGCCCGCCTTGATCCGCTGGACCGCCGCGCCCCGCCACGCGACCGCGGAGAGCTGGGACGCCATGGCGCGCGTGACGTCATTCGCCGCGACGTCCGCGAGGAGCTTGTCGGCCTGCGCTGCCGCGAGCTCGTGCTGCTGCGCGAAGAGGTAGAACTCCGCGGCCTTGTACCGGAGCGCCAGGCGCCACTCCGAGGAGGGGTAGGTGTCGGCGAAGCGCGCATAGCGCTCGGCGGCGGCGGCGAACCCGGCCCGCGCCTTCTCGAGGTTCCCCTCCTCGACCGCCTTGCGCGCCGCCAGCTGCTGGCCCTGCGCGTCCTCGACGAGGGCGCGCTCGCCCTCGTCGTAGAACCGCGCGGCCAGCGGGAGCTTCTCGTCCGCCTGCTTCGCGCGGCCGTCGAAGCCCTGGCCCTTGCCGCCGGCCGTGACGCACCCGCCGATGACCAGCAGGGTCAGGAGGGCGCCGCGGAGCTGGAGGGACGTCGATCTCACCGTTCTCACCGTTCCCTCGCGCATCAGCGACGCGTGCCGGTCGCGGCGGGCTTCTTCTTGGCGGCCGCGCCCTTCGCGGCCGGCTTCGCCTTCGCCTTCGCCTTCGCCGGCGTGGGAGCGGGTGCGGCCTCCGCCGTCTCACCGGGCGCGGCGGCGGCGCC
>JBAVTL010000646.1:0-2754 GCA_049696175.1 Anaeromyxobacteraceae bacterium | reverse complement strand
GCGCCGGACGCGGCCGTCGAGCGGCTCGGCGAGCGGGAGCTGCTGCGCGGCCGGGAGCTTGCGCGCGCCCAGCTCCAGGTGGTCGCCGGTGACGCCGACCAGCTCCTCCCACGCTGCGCGCGCCGCCTCCATCAGCTTCCGGCGGTGCTCGGCCTCGCTGTAGATCTTCACGGCCTGCGTGGCGCTCGCCCCCTTCTTCGGCCCGGAGACCGCGTCGCCGTCGGTCGCCTCCAGCCAGTAGAGGAGCCGCTCCCCCTCGCCGAGTCCCAGGGGCTTCAGCTCCAGGTCGAAGCCGCCGCCGTCGCGCCGCGCGCCGTCGAGCTGCCGGAGCACCTTGCGCTTCTCTGGACCGCCCCCCACCTTCAGGACGAGCGTGAGGTCGCGCAGCCCGACGTCGTCGGAGGCAAGCCACTCCACCTTCACGGTGGCGCCGGGCTGGACCTCCACCTCCTGCGCGGGCGAGGTGATCCGGACCTCCGGGAAGGCGTCGGGCTCGACGACGATGGGGATCGGCGGCCCCTCGGCGACGGCGCGGCCGCGGCCGTCGAGGAAGCGGAACCGGTAGGCGCCGGCCCCCTCGACCGTGAACCTTCCCGCGAGCTGGCGCTCCGCGGTCACCGTGAGCGGGACCTTCCTGGAACTCCCCCTCTCCCTCGACGCCACCTCCACCTCGACCTCCGCCCCCTTAACCGGCCGGTCGGCGCGGGTCTTCAGCGCGACCTCGGTCCCCTTGGGCGCGCGGATCTCGCCGCCGGTGCCGGAGAGCGTCTTCGGCGCGCGCCGCATGTAGGCCGGGTACCGGAACGTCAGCTCGACGTCGCCGGTGATCGGGTCGAGCGCGAGGCGCGAGGCCGCCGGATCGCCGGCCAGGATCCGGCGCAGGCCGCCGCCGACCCGTGCGGGCGCGATGGCGACAGTGAGGAGCATGACGGCGACGACCGCCCCGAGCCCGATCGCCGCGCGGCGAACCGGAAGTGAAGGGATGGCGCGGACGACGTCCACGGAGGCGAGCGCCCGGGCGCTCCGATCGACGTGCCCGTCGAGGAGGGCGAGTGAGAAGCGGCCCGACGCCTCGATCTCCCCACGGTCGCGCTCGAGCTCCACGGCTGAGACGAGCGCTGAGCGGAGCGGTCCGTCCGATCCGCCGAGCGCCCGGGCGACGACCTCGGGATCGCGCGCCGCGCGCAGGGCGCGAGCGTACCGCCAGCCCTCCAGGGCGAACGCCGCCGCCATGCCGAGGAGGGTGACGGGGCGCGCGAAGCCGATCCGCGCCCCGGCAGCTACACCCAGGGCCCCTCCAAGGAGGCAGGCCACAGCCTGTGCGAGCGCACGTAGAGCGGCGGAGCCGGCGAGGATCCGGACGAGCCGGCCCCTCGCGCCCCGAAGCACCCGGGCGATCTCGGCGTATCCCACGGTCATTCGTAGCCATTCGGTGATCGGGCGATCCCGACGACCGGGCGGGAGGATACCCCGCTGGCCGCCCGCATCCCAACCCGCCTGGCGCCCGTGTTACCGTGCCGCGCTGCCGGAGTGAATAACGTCACAGGAGAAGCGTCTCTGTCGATGGAAGCGGACGATCTTTCGCTGGTTCGAATGGCGCGAGCCGGGGACGACAAGGCCTTCCAGGCCCTCGTCGTCCGCTACCAGAGAAAGGTCTACGCCGTGGCGCTCGGCATCGTACGAGATACAGACACCGCCTGGGACGTCTCCCAGGAGGCCTTCGTGCGCGCGCACGGCCACCTCGCCGAGCTGGAGGGCGAGGAGGCGTTCGTGAAGTGGCTCTTCCGCATCACGAGCCACCTCTCGATCGACTCGGTGCGGCGCGAGCGCCGCTCGCTCAAGGACTCGCTCGACGACGTGACCGAGTCGGAGCTGAGCGGCTGCGGCGAGGGGATCCTCGCGACGCCGCTAGGGCTCGACCCCGGCGACAACGCGCTGCGGCGCGAGCTGGCGGGGCGGATGGAGGCGGCGCTGTCGGAGCTGCCGCAGATCCACCGCGAGATCCTGGTGCTGCGGGAGCTCGAGGGGCTGTCGTACGAGGAGCTGGCTGACCGGCTCGGGATCCAGAAGGGCACGGTGATGAGCCGGCTGTTCCACGCCAGGAAGAAGATGCAGCTGCTGCTCGCCGACTACGCCGGACCTTCGGCGGGCGGCGCGAGAGATGAGGACGGGGAGCGGGAAGGGAGTCGATCATGATCGAGTGCACCCACTTCGCGCCGATGCTCACCGCGCGGCCGGGCGAGCTTGCCGCCCAGGACGCGATGGCGCTCGAGCGCCACCTCGACGCATGCATCGACTGCCGCGCCCTGCGCGCGACCTTCCTCGCCACCGAGGGGCTCCTGGCCGAGGGGCTGCTCGCCAGGGCGGCCGAGCGCGACTTCGCCCCCTTCACCGACGCCGTGATGGCGCGGGTCTCGCGCCGGCACAACCGGCGCGGGCGCGTCTTCGACTGGGTCACGCACCACCGCGTCCGCGCCGTGGTCTCCGGGCTCGTCCCGGCGTTGGCCGCCGGCGCGATGGTCGTCTTCTTCCAGGGTTCCACGACCCCCGCGGCCGCGCCTCACCAGCTGTTCGAGCTGACGTCGGACTGCGGCGTCACGACCGTGTTGAAGACCGAGCAGGGGCCGGTCGTCCTGATGGGCGACGACGACGGAGACGAGGACGACGCACCATGATCCAGCAGCCGACGCTCCCGCTTCTACGACGCTTCCTCGTGACCGCGGCGCTCGCCGTCGCGGCGGCGCTCCCGGTCGC
>JBAVTL010000645.1:0-4911 GCA_049696175.1 Anaeromyxobacteraceae bacterium | reverse complement strand
GCGTCGCCTCGCGCCGCGCCTCGGCCGACGCAGCGTTCGCCCCGCTCTCCAGCGCGGCCACCCTCCCCTCGAGGGTCCGCAGCGCGCCGGCCATGGCGGTGAGCCGCGCTTCGAGCTCGGCGGTGCGGTCGTGCATCGGGTCCTCCCGAACCGACTCGTGGGTGAACGCTTCGATTGCCCGTCAGCGGGAACTTGAGCACACCAATGCGGCACTGTGACACGCGCCTGCGGGGCACCCCCTTGGGGGCGTCCGATTGCCGAATGTCGCGACAATATGCCACGGTGGACGCAAGAGGTGCCGCAATGGCCGATTGGATGTCCCGGATTGGGTCCTTTCTGCGCACGATTTTCGCGTTGGAGTCTCTCCCGGCGGCGGCGCCAGCGTCACCTGCCCCTCCCCGCCGCAGCGCCCTCTCCCTCCTCCTGGCGCCCGAGCCACTCCCCGAGGATCCGGTCTCCGAGCCTCATCGCAGCCGCTGGCTAGCCTGGCTGTTCGCACCCGAGCGGCTCGACGACTGACCGCCGCAACGAGGAGATGTCCCGATGGAGCACGCACGTCACGTCTTCCGGGCCCTGCTGCTGCTGGCCGCCATAATGGTGGCGATCTCGCTCGGGCGCGGCTTCCTCATCCCGCGCTCCTTCGGCCTCCACGGGCCGTACCGCTTCGACAACGTCGCCGAGCAGATGGCGGTCCGGCTGCCGCAGCACGGCGGCGTCCAGTCCTGCGCGGAGTGTCACGCCGCCAACGTCGGGAAGCGGCAGGCGGGCGCGCACAGGACGGTGAGCTGCGAGACCTGCCACGCGCCGCTCGCGCTCCACGTCAGCGCCGGGAGGCGGTCGGCGGCGATGCCCGTCGACACCTCGTTCACGCTCTGCGCGCGCTGCCACCGGAGGATCCTCGGGCGCCCCGAGCAGTTCCCGCAGGTGGTCCTCGAGCAGCACGTCCGCGAGCAGGGCGCGCAGGGGCCGGTCCAGGGGCGCGTCTGCCTGGACTGCCACGACCCGCACTCACCGAAGCTCTAGGGAAGGAGCCGACGTCATGGAGCAGCGCGACGAGAGGTCCCCCAGCGCCCCGGCCACCCCCGACGCGAGCGACGGCCCGTCGGAGCTGGCGCGCCGTCAGTTCCTCGCCAACGTCCTCCGGCTCTCCGGCGGCGCGATCGTGCTCCTCGCTGGCATCCCGGGCGCGGAGGGTTCGACTGGCGCCACGCCAGGCAAGCCGGGCGGCGAGGGGTACGACTGGAGCGAGCACCGGTACGCGTACCTGATCGACACGCAGAAGTGCATCGGCTGCGGCTCCTGCGTCCGCGCCTGCGCCGCCGAGAACAAGGTCCCCGACGGCTTCTTCCGGACCTGGATCGAGCGGTACGTCGTCGGGCTGGAGGACTCGCACGTCGACTCGCCGAACGGCGGGAAGGACGGCTTCCCGCCCGTGCAGGTCGGCTTCGTCGCGACGAAGCACTTCTTCGTCCCGAAGATGTGCAACCACTGCAAGGAGACCCCGTGCATCCAGGTCTGCCCGGTGGGCGCGAGCTACCGCACCAAGGACGGCGTGGTGCTGGTGGACGGCGAGCGCTGCATCGGCTGCGCCTACTGCGTCCAGGCCTGCCCCTACGGCAGCCGCTTCATCAACCCCGCCTCGCACACCGCCGAGAAGTGCACCTGGTGCTACCACCGGATCACCAGGGGGCTCCGCCCGGCGTGCGTCGAGGTCTGCCCGACCGGGACGCGCATGTTCGGCGACATGAAGCGTGAGGACGACCCCGTGCGCCAGGCGATCGAGCACGATCGCGTGGCGATCCTGCAGGCCCACCTCCTCACCGAGCCGCAGTGCTTCTACCTCAACCTGGATCGCGAGGTGCGGTGATGCCCGAGATCACGGGGTTCGCCTTCCCCAACGACACGCACATCCACTGGAGCCTGATGATCGTGATGTACCCCTACGTCACGGGCTTCGTGGCCGGGTCCTTCATCGTCACCTCGCTCTACCACCTCTTCGGCCGCCAGGAGCTCAAGCCGATCGCGCGGCTCGCGATGGCCGCCTCCTTCGCCTTCCTGCTGGTCGCCTCCCTCCCCCTCCAGCTCCACCTCGGCCACCCCGAGCGCGGCTGGTTCGTGATGGTGACGCCCCACTTCACCTCCGCGATGGCCGGCTTCGGCATCCTCTACAGCGGCTATCTCGCGGTGCTGATCCTCGAGGTCTGGTTCGTCTGGCGCGCGGCCATCATCGAGCGGGCGCGCCGCAGCCGCGGGGTCATGCGCGGGCTCTACAAGGCCCTCGCGCTCTACACCTACGACACCTCCGGCGAGGCGCTCGCCGTAGACCACCGCGCCATCACGATCCTGGCCGGCATCGGCCTGCCGATGGCCTGCATGCTCCACGGCTACGTGGGCTTCATCTTCGGCGCGATCAAGGCCAACCCCTGGTGGTCCACGCCGCTGATGCCGGTCATCTTCCTGCTCTCGGCGGCCGTCTCCGGCATCGCGCTCCTGATCGTCCTCTACCAGGCCCGCTCGAAGCTCCAGCGCAAACCGGCCGATCAGCCCTGCGTCTCCGCGCTCGCGCGCCAGCTCTGGTTCTTCCTCATCCTCACGGTCACGCTGGAGCTGCTCGAGATCGTCATGATGGCGTACGAGCGCTCCGAGGAGTGGCTGATCGTCTCAGACCTGCTCAGCACCCGGCTGCAGTTCTCGTACCTGACGATGCAGCTGATCGTGGGCGGCCTCATCCCGCTCATCCTGCTCGCCATCGTCGTGCTGCTGAACCGCTACCTGCACGAGCGGGTGCGCAACGTGCTGACGACGAGCGCGGCGCTCCTCTGCCTGCTCCAGGTCTTCGCGATGCGCTGGAACATCGTGATCGGCGGCCAGCTGATGTCCAAGTCGCTGCGCGGCCTGCGCTCTCCGTACGAGCCGGAGATCTACGGCCGCGAGGGGATCCTCGCGGCCGTCGCCCTCTTCATCGTCCCGTTCGTGATCCTGTGGGCCTTCGACCGGCTGCTTGGGATCGACGAGGCTGCAGGGGACACGGCAGGGGGCTAGAACGCCACGACGCCTGCCGACTCGGTCCGGACCGGCTCCTGCGACGCGGCGGTCGCCGTGGGCGCGAGCCGCTCGCCGACGGCGAGCATGTCGAGCGCCAGCTTCAACATCGACGCGATGAGCACCCCGGAGCCGGCCACATCCACCTTCCGGTAGATGCGCTTGCGGCGCGCCCGGATGGTCTCCGGCGAGACGTTGGCGGCCGCCGCGGAGTCCTTGCACGCGAACCCCTGTGCGATGCGGAGGACCTCGGCCCGCTCGGCCGGGGTCAGCGAGCTCCCCTGCATGTACCTGGCGGCGAAGGGGGTGAGGATGTCGATGTTGATCTGGGCCATGTATGGAACTCCTTTTGGGGGTGCCGTTTGCCCGCGCGATCTTAGGGCTGAACCAACATAGGTATGCCCCCTCAGGGCGCCAACCCCCCCCGCACACATTTCACCTCAGGTCAGCGACACTCCGGGCGAAGGCGCCCCCCACCCCTATCCCCGCATCCGCTTCAGCGCCTCCCGCAGCAGCTCGTCGAGCGTCTTCCCCTCGACCTCCTCGCGGAGCGCCTGCGCGGCCTCCTCGGCCTGCGGGGGCTTGTAGCCGAGCCCGACGAGCGCCTGCGCGAGCTGCTCCAGGATCCCGCCGGCGGCCTTCCCCTTCGCGGGGCCGGCCGCGCGAGCGAGCGCGAGGAGCTTGTCCTTCAGCTCGACGACGAGCCGCTCGGCCGTCTTCTTCCCCACGCCGGGGACGCGGGTGAGCCGCGCCACGTCGCCGTGCGCCACCGCCTGCGCGAGCTCACTGGGCTCGATGCCGGAGAGGAGCTTCTGCGCGGCGCGGGGGCCGACCCCCTTCACGTCCACGAGCGCGTGGAAGACCTCCTGCTCCTCCGCGGTGACGAAGCCGTAGAGATCGAGCGCGTCCTCGCGGACGTGGGTGTGGATCCGGAGCGTCACGCGCTCGCCGCGCGCCGGGAGGGCCGCGAGCGACGCGGCCGAGAGGTGGACCAGGTAACCGACGCCGCCCACGTCCACGATGGCGGCCCCCTCCTGCTTCTCCTCCACGACGCCGGTGAGGCGCGCGATCACGGGCAGCTCCGGTGCTCGCGCCGCGCGGGCCGGAGCCGGGAGAGCGTCGCCGCGGCGCGCTTCGGATCGGTCGCGATCCGCGCGATGCGGCGCGCGAGATGGCAGACGGCGATCGCGAGGGCGTCGGCCTCGTCGGAGAGGTTAGCGTCGATGCCGAGGAGCTGGCGGGCCGTCCGGATCATCTGCTCCTTGGAGGCGCGGCCGCTGCCGGTGAAGGAGAGCTTCACCTCGGACGGCTGGTACTCGAAGACGCTGAGGCCGCCCCTCGCGGCGGCGGCCAGCGCGACGCCGCGCGCCTGCCCCAGGACGAGGGCCGAGCGGGGCGACGGGCCGGTGTGGACCTGCTCCACGGCGGCCTCCGCGGGGCGGGTGCGGGCGATGACCTCCTCCAGCCCGCACAGGATGATCGACAGCCGCTCGGCGAGCGGGAGATCGCCGGGCTCGATGACCCCCGACTCGACGGTGCGTAGCCGCGTTCCCTCGCGCGCCACCACGCCGTAACCGCAGCGGTGGGAGCCGGGGTCGATGCCGAGGACGATCATTCGACGCGCATCGTAGCAGGTGCTGAACCGGCGTCCAGCTATCCATCGCCCCAGTGCGTGCCGCCCCGTGGACGTACCCGGCGCCGCCCCCTCACCCTGACCCTCTCCCCCGGTGGGGGAGAGGGAAGATTTCTCAGGGCCTGGGCGCGGCGCGCGTGAAGAGCGACAGCAGGCCGGCGGCGATCGCGACGGCGGCGCCGGTCCGCAGCGCGAGCGCGTAGCCCGGGAGGAAGGCCGCTGCGTCGAGGCCGTCC
>JBAVTL010000644.1:0-2484 GCA_049696175.1 Anaeromyxobacteraceae bacterium | reverse complement strand
CGCCTGAGCCGCCGCCCGAGGCGGCGCCGGCGACCGGACTGGAGGCCGTCTGGAACGCCGCGCCGTTCGCGCCGCTCGCCGAGCCGGCCAGCGGCAGCGAGGACTTCCTCTTCGACCCGGGCACGTTGGGGCTCGACTCTCCAGCGGCCGAAGGCGAGTGGGATCCGAACGCGCAGCCGTACGATCCCAACGCCGCGCCCTACGATCCGAACGCGCAGCAGTACGATCCCAACGCTCCCGTCTACGATCCCAACGGGCAGCCGTACGACCCCAACGCGCAGCAGTATGACGCGGGGGCGCAGGGTTGGGATCCCAACGCTCCGGTCTACGACCCGAACGCGCAGCAGTACGATCCCAACGCGCCCGTCTACGATCCCAGCGCGCAGCCGTACGACCCCAACGCCGCGCAGTGGGACGCCGCGACCCAGGCGGCGTGGGACCCGAGCCTCGCTGCGCCGTGGGGCGCCGAGACGCCGGTGGAGGCACCGGCAGCTGAGGCGCCGGCAGCTGAGGCGCCGGCAGCTTCGGAGGAGCCGTCCTGGGACGCTGGCCTGGTCGCGCCGGAGGAGCTGGCCCCCGAGCTCCCGGCGACGCCGGAGCCGGCTCTCGAGCCGCTCCCCGAGGCGAGCCTCGAGCCTTGGAGTGCTGCGGCCGGCGAGCCGGGCAGCTACGAGGACCTCTCCGGTCCCGACCAGCCCATGCAGGTCGATGCGCTGCCGACCGAGCAGGCGCAGGGGCTGATCGCTCCACTCGGCGAGGGCCAGGAGCTGACGAGCGACGATGACGCGTTCGCGCAGGGCTTCCACCTCGAGTCGAACGGATCGTTCGGTGGAGCGCTCGCGCCGCGGCACGACCCGCTAGAGGAGGTCGACGTCGAGGAGATCCCCGTCTTCGAGGACACGGAGCTGCTCGAGGAGAGCCCGCCGGAGCCGGCCGAGGCGGTCCGCGTCGAGGGGGTCCACCGCGTGGTCGTCCACACGGTCGAAGGCTCGGTGAAGCGCGGCGTCATCGCCGACGTGACGCTCGACGCCGGGACGCTCCCGCTCGCGCCCCAGCCAGGCGACGCGCCGGAGGAGCTCCCGACCGCCAGGGTGAAGGCGATCTTCTTCATGCTCGAGGCTGGAGAGGCCGCCCCGGCCCCGGAGGGGAAGAAGGTCCGCGTGACCTTCACCGACGGCCGTCAGCTGGCGGGGTTCTCGCCCGACTACTCGGAGACGGGCGCCGGCTTCTTCATGATCCCGGCCGACACGCACACCCACACCGGCAGGATCTGGGTCTATCGGTCGGCGGTCACGAACGTCGCCGTCTCCTAGCTAGTTCATCCAGCTCGGCTTGTCGTCGCGAGGCACCGGCCGCAGGTGACCCGGTCGCCGCTTGAGACGGCCCGCGTACCAGCGCTGCTTCGCCCGCAGCCAGGCTCGCCGGGGCGTCACGCCGGCGCTCATGAGGAGCGCGAGCGCGAGCGCGGCGAGGTGTGGGACGTACTCGCCCACGCCAGTCGGCGCCGAGACCGCGAAGAGGACCGTCCCGCCGACGATGAGCCAGCCGAAGACCTGGGCGGTCATCGGGACGAGGCCGAAGAGGTTGAGCTGCGCCCCGGGACGCGACAGCGCCCAGAGCACGAGCAGCGCGTTCACCACCGGCCACGCGCCGACGTGGTCCCGGTCGGCCCCCGCCCAGAGCTCGGCGAGCAGGGCGGTCCACGCCGCCGCCCACGCGGCGTAGCCGAAGAAGACCCGGACGAAGCGACGCTCGCTCCAGGTGGCGGCGAGATCGCGCCCGAGCCAGTGGAGCACGAACCCGGCGAAGAGGAGCGTGAGCGGGTCGCCCTGCGGGAAGACCCAGGTGGCGAGCCGCCAGACCTGGCCCCTGAAGATCGCGGGGCCGTCGAGGCTCAGCAGCTGCCAGAGGCCGGGCGACAGCATCGTCGCCACCGTGACCACGACCATCGCGATCAGGATCCCGCCCACGCTCACCGGGACGGTCTCGCCGAAGGTGATGACCTTGCGGAGGTCGAACCCGCGTCGCCGCGCCATGGCTAGGTCCGATCCCGGTAGAAGAGGGTGATCGAGAGGCAGTGGAACTGGCTGTCGGAGCTCTGACGGACCTGCTTCTCCACGATCTCCACCTCCGGGTGCGCCGCGATCCAGCGCGTGATGGTCTCGCCGAGCACCTCGCGGTCGCGCGCGAGCGTCGTGGTGAAGACCTTGACGCCGGTCGCCTGCTCCGTCCCCATTCCCATCTCTCCCTCTCCGCGGGTGGCTGGACCGTATCCTCGGGTCGGCGCGGCGGCAAGCGCCTGCCGGGAGCTACGCGAACACCCCGACGGCTCGCAGGATCGCCCTCACCGAGGTCGCGAGGAGCAGGAGGGCGAGCCCGGCGTTGAGCAGGCTCATGAGCGCGGGCTTCCTCAGCTCGACGGCGCCGACCCCGGCGTAGAAGCGCCGCGCGAGGCCGATCCGGCCGTCGAGGTCGGTCACCGGC
>JBAVTL010000643.1:0-2917 GCA_049696175.1 Anaeromyxobacteraceae bacterium | reverse complement strand
GGGGTTATCCCCATGCCGATGCCCGTCGTCGACAACTCAGCTGCCGGGCGTTTGATGAGGGAGTACGCAGCGTACCTTCGGCAGGAGCGAGGCCTCGTTGCATCCACCATCAGCAGGTACACGGACTTCGCGGCGCGGTTTGTGCGCAGCGAGCGCCCACGGCTGGACTGGAGCCGGCTGACTGCGACGGAGGTCACGAGCTTCGTCCTACGCAGCGCCCGCGAGTCGCGGAGCATCGGCACCTCCAAACTGATGGTGACCCACCTGCGGTCGCTGCTGCGGTTCCTGCACGTGCGCGGGGCGATCGACCGCGACCTGTCCACCTGCGTGCCGGCGGTGGCCGGGTGGCGTCTCGCCGGTGTCCCGGCAGCTCTCGAACAGACCGAGATAGACCGACTCCTCTCGGTCTTCGATCGGTCGAAGACCGGACTTCGCGACGCGGCGATCGTTAGGCTCTTGCTCCGGCTCGGGCTGCGCGCCGGAGAAGTGGCCGCGCTCAATCTCGACGACGTCGACTGGCGGGCCGGCGAGTTGTCGGTCCACGGAAAAGGCCGGCACCAGAGCCGCCTCCCCTTGCCTGCGGATGTCGGCCGCGTGCTCGCCGAGTACGTTCGCCACGGCCGACCCCACGCAAGCGAGCGGAGCCTCTTCCTGCGCTGCCATGCGCCCCACACTGGAATGCGGTCGGGCGCGATCATCCACGTCGTTCAGACAGCACTTCTGCGAGCGGGCCTCACGGGGAGCGCGCATCTGCTGCGGCACACCGCCGCCACGCAACTTCTTCGCCGCGGCGCGTCGCTGCCCGAGATCGCCCATCTGCTTCGCCACCGGCACATCGACACCACCGCGATCTACGCCAAGGTGGACCTCGCCTCGCTGAGCGCCCTGGCGCAGCCGTGGCCGGGAGGTGCCCCATGAAGCGCACGGCTCTCGCTCGCTCCGCCGAGGAGTACCTCGCGCTCCGGCGCGCCCTCGGCTTCAAGCTGCACCACCACACATGGTTCCTGCCCCAGTTCGTTGCCTTCCTCGCGGCCCACCGGAGCGAAATCATCACGGCCGACCTGGCAGTGCGCTGGGCGCAGTTGCCGGCCGGCGCCGCACCGTCCTACTGGGCGAGGAGGCTCAGTGCAGTTCGCGGCTTCGCGAGGCACCACCGCTCGTTCGATCCCCGGACCGAGGTGCCCTCGCCCGATCTGATCCCGTTCCGTTCGCATCGACTCACGCCTCACCTGTTCACGGACAGCGAGGTGGCCGCGTTGATGCGCGAGGCGCGGGCTCTGCGAGGCCCATTGCAAGGAGCGACCTGCGCGACGCTCCTTGGACTCCTCGCGGCCACGGGAATGCGTGTGGGTGAGGCGCTCGCGCTCGACGACGCGGACGTCGACTGGAGCAGATCGCTGCTGAGGGTGCGCCACGCCAAGTTCCAGAAGTCCCGGCTCGTCCCGGTCCACGCGTCGACGCTCGCGGCGCTTCGCGCGTACGTAGCGTGCCGTGAGCGCGTGATTCCACGAAGGCGTTGCAGGGGCTTCTTCGTCTCGCGCGGCGGGGCACGCGTCCTTCACCAGAACTTCCACCACACGTTCCTGCGACTGCTTCGTCTCGCCGGCCTCGACAAGGCGCCAGGGCGCCGGCCCCGGCTCCATGATCTCCGCCACACCTTCGCGATGATGACGCTGCGCGGCTGGTACCGGTCGGGCATCGACGCCGAGCGTCGCATGGCCTCGCTCTCGACCTACCTCGGCCACGTCAGCCCGACCCGCACGTACTGGTACCTCACCGCGACACCGGAGTTGCTTGCGCTCGCCGGCAAGCGGCTCGAGAAGGCGCGGAGGGTGCGGCCATGACTCTTCTCGGTCCGCTACTCGAAGCGTTCTTCTCCGAACGCCTCCAGCGGCAGCGAAGGGCGAGTCAGCACACCGTCGCCGCCTACCGCGACGCATTCAGGCTCCTCCTCGCTTTAGCGGAGACGCAGGTTGGCAAGGCGCCGTCCAACCTGTTCCTGGCGGACATCGACGCGCCGTTCATTGGCGCGTTCCTCGATCACCTCGAGAAGGAGCGCGGCAACAGCATCCGAACGCGAAACGCGCGGCTCGCGGCGATCCACTCGTTCTTCCGCTTCGCTGCATTTCGGGAGCCAGCGCATGCCGGCCTGATCCAGCGCGTCCTCGCCATTCCGCAGAAGCGGTTCGACCGGGACCTCGTGGGATTCCTCACCACGGCCGAGATCGACGCCCTCCTCGCAGTGCCAGACACGACCGCCCGGCTCGGCCGGCGCGACCATGCCCTTCTTCTCCTCGCAGTCCAGACCGGACTTCGTCTGGGCGAGCTCACCGCCCTGCGAGTCGAAGACCTTGCCCTCGGCACCGGCGCCAACGTCCGCTGCCACGGCAAGGGGCGCAAGGAGCGCTGCACGCCGCTCTCCCGCGCTACGGCGAGCGTACTTCGCGGATGGATTTCCGAGTGCGGCGCTGCCGGGCCTGACTTCGTGTTCCGCAGCCTTCGTCGGACCCAGCTCAGCCACGACGCCGTCGAGCGGCTCGTCGCCAAGTACGCCCGCCTCGCCGCCGGCAAGTGCCCAACCCTGGCCCGCAAGCACGTCACACCACACGTTCTTCGCCACACCACGGCAGTGCAACTCCTCGAGGCAGGCGTCGACCGCGCAGTCATCGCGCTCTGGCTCGGTCACGAGCAGGTCGAGACGACGCAGATCTATCTCGACGCCGACCTGGCCATGAAGGAGCGGGCGCTCGCACGCACCGCGCCACCCGGCGTGAGGCCTGGCCGATTCCGGCCCAAGGACTCGCTGCTCGCCTTCCTGGAGGGGCTGTGATTATGCCGCGTCGCGAGCGGGGCACTCCCTCGCCCGGGCTGGTCCTGGGACAGCACGCGGCATAATCCCGGAGTCGGCATAATGTGC
>JBAVTL010000642.1:0-3258 GCA_049696175.1 Anaeromyxobacteraceae bacterium | reverse complement strand
GCGGTGGGCGGCGCGCACGTGCTGGTCGGCGCCGCGCTCGGTGTCTTCGCGGCCGTTCGCGCGGGGCATGGGCGGGCGGTGGTCGCGCGGGTCGCGAAGCTGGGGCTGCTCGTCGCGGGTGGGGTCGCGGCGGTGGCCGTCGGAGGGGCCCTGTCGCGCGCCTGGCTGGTGGGCGGCGTCGCGGTGCTCGGCGTGCTCGTCCTCGTCGCGGTGATCGCCGAGGGGCCGGTGGCCGCGCTCGACCTGGTCCTCGGTCTCGGCAACGTGCTCTCGTACTCCCGTCTCATGGCGCTCGGCCTCGCCTCGGCGATGCTGGCGGACGTCGCCAACGCCATCGCGCGAGCGCTCGATCCTCCCGTGGCCGGCGTCGCCGTCGGACTGCTGCTCCACGCGATCAACTTCAGCATAGGGCTGGTCAGCCCCCTGGTGGCGGCGCTGCGACTCCACTACGTCGAGTTCTTCGAGCGGTTCTACGAGGAGGGAGGGGAGCCTTTCCGCCCCTTCGCGCTGGCCGGCTGACGCCGGAGGAGGACGCCATGGAGAAGGTCTACATCGCGCTGGCGGCAGCCCTGACCCTCGGAGTCTCGGCGCTGGCGACGGCGTGGGTTCAGTCGAGGATCGGCTCCGCCGGGGCCGGGGCGCTGGCCGAGAAGCCGGAGCTGCGCGGGTCGATCATCGTCATGCTCGCCATCCCGGAGACGCTCGTCATCCTCGGCTTCGTGGTCGCGGTGCTGATGCTGACCGGAGGCTAGGCCGTGGGGATGGAGGAGCTCCTGCGCGTCCTCCGGGAGGAGGCGGCCTACGAGGTGCGGAGGCTCCGCGAGGAGGCGCTGCGCGAGGCGGAGCGCGTCGTCACCGCGGCGAGGGCCGAGGCCGCACGGCTTCGCGAAGCGGCGATCGCCCGCGAGCTCGAGGGGCATCGCTCCCGGGCGCGATCGGTCGCCGACTCTTCCGGGCTAGAGCGGGAGCGGGCGCTCCTCGCCGAGGCGCGGCGGCAGCTCGATGCCCTGAGGGCGGAGGCCCTCGCCCGGCTGCCGATGGCGGTCTCCCCCGACGACGTCGCGCGGTTCGTCAAAGAGGTGCTGCGGGAGGCGGGGCCGGTGGCTGGAGTCCTCGTCGTGGACCCCGGGATGGTGCCGGTCGCGCAGCGCGCGATCCTGTCCGTGGGGAGCGAGCCGAAGCCGGAGATCCGCGAGCTCGCCTCGCCGAGGGGGGGCGTCGAGCTGTTCACCGGGGCGCTGGTGCTCGACGACACCGTCGCGTCCCGCCTCGAGCGAGCGTGGCCGCGGGTGGAGCCTGAGATCGCCCGGCTCCTGCTGTCGGAGGGATGAGGCGGATGGCCCGGCTGGACAACGTCAACGCGAGGGTCGGCGCACGGCGTTCGAGGCTCATCGGGGCCGAAGGGCTCCGGGAGCTGCTCGTCCGCCCTTCGCTCTCCGCGCGGATCGAGCTGCTCGTCAGGAGCGGGCGGATGGCCGCAACGGTCGCGGAGGTCCGGCCGGTGTCGGCCACGCTGACTGAAGGTACGGCCGGGGACCGGCGGGACGACGCGCAGGTGCTGGCGGCGGTCGAGGCGGCGCTCCGCGCCAAGGTCCGCGCGGACGAGGCGCGGCTGCTGCGTGAGGTAGAGGGCCCCCGCCAGCGGAGGCTGCTCGCGGCGGCGTTCGGCCTCGAGGAGGCCCGGGCGATGAAGGTGCTGCTCCGAGGGACGACTCACGGCGTCGCACCCGACCGGCTGGTGGAGCTGGTCCCCGCGACGGAGCGCCTGCCGGAGGCGAGGGTTCGCAGGCTCGCAGAGGCGGCCTCCCCCGACGCGCTCGCCGCCCGGCTCGCCGAGGAGGGGAGCCCGTACGCCGAGCCGATCCGCGCCGGGCTCCGCGAGCGGGACCGCGTGGGGTTGCTGGCAGCCGAGGTCGAGCTCGACCGCGTCGCCTTCGGGCGGGTCGGTGAGGCGGCGCACCGCGGCGGCGAGGACGCGGAGGCGCTCCTCGAGTGGCTGGCCGGCAAGGCCGATGGCAGGAACGCGACCACGCTCCTCCTCCTCGGCGCCGCGAGCCCCTCCCGGCAGCTGTTCGTCCCGGGGGGGCGCCGGATCGGCGCCGCCGCGTTCGGGAGCCTCGCGCGAGGAGGCGTGGAGGCGCGCCGTGAGGCTGCAGCGGCCCTGGTCCCGTGCACGCCGGAGCGGCTGCTGGACCCAACCGCAGCCGAGCTGATCCTCCAGCGGGCGGAGGTGCGCCGGCTCACGCGCGCGGCCCGGCGCAAGCCGCTCTCGCTGGCGGTGCCGCTCGCCTGGATCGAGGCGAGGCGTGACGAGGTGCGGCGGATCGCAGTGGTGCTTCGTGGCGCCTCCCTGGCGCTCCCTGGCGACACGATCCTCGAGACGGTGGAGGCCTGAGTGACGATCGTGACCGCGAGCGCGCCGTCGAAGGGGGCCGCGGGTGCGATGCGGCTCGCCGTGCTCGTCCGCCCCGGCGACGCGCGTGGCTTCCAGCTCGCCGGCGCTCGGGTGGTGACCGCCACGGCCGGCGAGGAGGTGGCTGCGCTCCGACTCCTCCTCGCCGACCCGGCGCTCGGGGTCCTCGCCGTGGAGGAGGAGCTCCTCTCGGTCGTCCCGCCCCGGCTGGTGCGCCGCGTCCGCGAGCGCGGCCTCCCCGTGCTCCTCCAGTTCGCGCTGCCGCGCACCTACGGCGAGGAGGGGAAGGGGCGCGACTACGTTGCGGCGCTCATCCGGCGCGCGATCGGCTACGCGATCCGTCTCGCCGGGCCGGGCGGCGGAGGCGGTCCATGAGCCAGGCGTGCGCGACTGGCGAGCTGATCCGGGTCGCGGGGCCGACCGTCATGGTCCGAGGCCTGGAGCGCGCCGCGCTCAACGAGGTGGTCTGGGTCGGCCCCGAGCGCCTTCTCGGCGAGATCATCCGGATCGAGGAAGGGCTCTCCACGGTGCAGGTCTACGAGGAGACCGCCGGGCTCGCCCTCGGCGATCCGGCGGAGTCCTCGGGGGAGCCCCTCGCGATCGAGCTGGGGCCAGGGCTGCTCGGGCAGATCTTCGACGGCGTGCAGCGTCCCCTCGCCGCGCTCGCCGCCGCGGAGGGGGACTTCCTCGGGCGGGGCAAGACGCGCCCCGCGGTCGATCGCGCGCTGCGGTGGAGGTTCGAGCCGCTCCTGAAGGTGGGCGAGGAGATCGCGCCGGGCCAGCGGGTCGGGCTCGCCCACGGCCAGGGGCGCGCCGATCCGGAGCCGGTCCTGGCGCCGCCGGGA
>JBAVTL010000641.1:0-2117 GCA_049696175.1 Anaeromyxobacteraceae bacterium | reverse complement strand
GGGGGGCGGGCCGCCATGCGGTGCGCCCGGGTCGTGTGGCGGCGCGTCGTATTGAGGCTCGGCCTGCCCGCCGCTCGGGAATCGCGGCGGCCCCGGGGGAGAGGCCGGGATCGGTGGCGGTGGGAGGCTGGGGGCGTTGGCGAGCAGGCTCGTGGCGTGGCCCATGAGCTCGGCGAGCTCGAACGGACGGCGCAGGTACCCGTCGGCCTTGGTGCGCGTGGCGCTGTGGGCCTCGATCGCCTGATCCGTCGCCTCGCTCGTGTAGAGGACGAGCGGCAGCTGGGGCATGGAGCGCTTCAGCCGGTTGCAGACCGAGAAGCCGCTCATGTCTGGAAGCTCGGCGCCGAGGACGATGAGGCTGAGCGGGCCGACACGGACCCGCTCTAGCGCCTCCTCGCCGGTGCCGACGACCTGGACGGAGAATCCTGCGGGGTCGAAGGCGCCGCGGATCTCGGCGGCAAAGCCTTCGTCGGGCTCCACGAGAAGAACGTTCCACGCCATTCCGCGGATGGTAGCGCCTAACTGGCCTGCGCCCCATTCTCTCGTGGATTCGATATCGGGCCGGGGGAGTGGCGGCGCAGCCCGGGAAAGGGTAGACGACCCGCGGGAGCCATCGCCATGCCGACCTACTCGCTCACGATCGACACCTCGAAGGACCTCTCGGAGGAGCTCTCCGCGGAGCTCTTCGAGCTTGGCGCCAGCGGCGTCGAGGTCCGCGACGGGGAGGGGACGCCGATGCCGGGGGTCCCGCAGCCGGCGCCGGGCCGCGCCACCGTCCTCGCCTGGTTCGCCGCGAGGGCCGACGCCGACGCCGCCCGCGAGGCGCACGGCGGCGAGCTCTCCGAGGTGGCGGACGCGGACTGGGGCGAGGAGTGGAAGAAGGGGCTCACCGCGTTCGCGATCGGACGCGTCTGGGTGCGCCCTACCTGGATTCCCGGGCCGGCGCCAGCGGGCTCGGTCGAGGTGGTCCTCGATCCCGGGATGGCGTTCGGGACCGGGACGCACCCGACGACGTCGCTCTGCGTCGCGGCCCTCTCCGGCCTCCTCGAGGCCCGCCCGGGCGCGAGCGTGCTCGACGTCGGGACCGGATCGGGGCTGCTCGCCATCGCGGCGAAGAAGCTCGGGGCCGGCCGGGTCGCGGGCAACGACAACGATCCGATCGCGGTGAGGGTCGCCAGTGAGAACGCGGAGGCCAACGGCGCGGCGCTGGAGCTGACCGCGGCGCCCGTCGAGCAGATCGGCGGGACCTTCAACGTGGTGGTCGCCAACATCCTGGCCAACACGCTCGTGGAGCTCGCGCCGGCGCTCGCCGCGAAGGTGGCGCCTGGAGGTGTGGTGCTCCTCTCGGGCATCCTGGGCCCCCAGGAGGAGGAGGTCCGCGCCGCGTACCTGGCGCAGGGGCTCACCCCGTTCCCCGGCGGCGATCGGCGCGACGGCGAGTGGTCGCTCCTCGCGCTCGCGCGGTGACGCGGTGAAGCGCCGGATCCACGTCCCGCGGGAGCGGATCGAGGGGGCGACGGCGCGGCTCGACGCGCCAGGGCGCCATTACCTCCAGGACGTGCTCCGCCTCGAGCCTGGAGCCGCGGTCGAGGTCTTCGACGGGCGCGGCGGGCTCTACGACGCGTGCGTGGAGCCGGGGTTCGAGAGGCTCGCGCTCGGGCCGCGCAGGGACGCGCCGCCGGGCGGCGCCCCGATCCACCTCGCGCTCGCGCTGGCGAAGGGGGAGAAGATCGACCTGGTCGTGCAGAAGGCGACGGAGCTGGGGGCCGCCCGGATCGTCCCGTGGGAGGCGGCTCGCTCCGTCGTACGGCTCGAGGGGGAGCGCGCGGAGGAGCGGGCGAAGCGCTGGCGGCGGATCGCCGAGGAGGCGGCGCGGCAGTGCGGTCGCGCCGACGTCCCGGAGGTGCGGGTGCCGGCGACGCTCGTAGAGCTCGTCGCCGAGATCCCTCCGGGCTTCCTTCCGGTCGTCTTCCACGGCGAGGGGAGCGTGGCGGTCGCCAGGCTTCCGGACGCGGACGGCGTCGTCGCGATCGTGGGACCGGAGGGCGGCCTCACCGCCGCCGAGGTGGGGACGCTCTCCCGCGCCGGCGCGGCGATGGCGTCGCTAGGTCCCCGCA
>JBAVTL010000640.1:0-2424 GCA_049696175.1 Anaeromyxobacteraceae bacterium | reverse complement strand
GCGGCCCGCACCCTGAGGAGGCTCGGGAGGGCCTGGACCGAGGCGCTCGGGGACGCGGCCACGGGCGAGGCGCTCCTGGAGCGGGAGCTGGCGCTCGGCGCCGAGGGCAGGAGCGAGGCGCTCCGGCGCCTGACCGAGCGCGCGCTCGCGGAGGTCGCCTGGCTCGTGGGAGCGAGCGGCGCACCGCTTCGCCGCGTGCGGGCGCGCGGCATCCTCTGCGATGCAGCGGCCCGGGTGCGGGGTGGGCTCCTCGAGGAGCTGCAGGCGGAGGCCGAGCTGATCGGCATACGCGCGAACGGGCAGGAGCTGCTGCCACCTGCCGAGGAGTGGCGCGCGATCGCCAGGCTGCTGGAGCGCTACGCTGGGGCGGTGGCCCGCCTCGATCGACAGGACCGACGCCTCGCCTGGGAGATCGTCCACCCCGCGCTGTCCGCCGCGGCGGTAAGCCTCTTCAACGTCCACCTCGAGCGGTCCATCGCGCACGCGACGTTCCGCTTCCTGGCGGCTGAGGCGGAGGCAGTGGACGACGCGGAGAACCACCTGCTCTACGTGAAGAACCAGCGGTGCGGATGGTGAGGTAGAATCCCGGCATGGACACGGCACCCGAGAACCCGCACCAGCCCTCGATCGCGGGGGTGCGCGCGGCGGTGTTCGACGCCTACGGGACGCTCTTCGATCTCGCGAGCGCCACGGCGACGGCGCGCGACGTGGCCGGCGACCGGCTCCCAGCGCTCGCGGAGCTCTGGCGCACCAAGCAGCTCCAGTACACGTGGCTGCGCAGCCTCACCGGGCAGCACGCGGACTTCTGGAGGGTGACGGCAGACGCGCTCGACTACGCGCTGGCGAGCCTGGGGATCGTGAACGGCGAGCTGCGCGAGCGGCTCATGGGTGCCTACGAGCGGCTCGGCCCCTTCCCCGACGCCAGGCCCGCGCTCGAGCGGCTGAAGGCGAGCGGCCTCCGGCTCGCGATCCTCTCCAACGGCGCGCCGCGGATGCTCGGCGCGGCCGCCCGCAACGCGGGGCTCAGCGACCTGCTCGAGACGATCTACTCGGTCGAGGAGATCGGGATCTACAAGCCCCACCCATCCGTCTACCGGCTCGCGGTCGAGCGGCTGGGGCTCTGGCCGGGAGAGGTCCTCTTCGTCTCGTCCAACGGATGGGACGCGTACGGCGCCAAGGCGTTCGGCCTGCGCGTCGCCTGGTGCAACCGCTCCCGCTTGCCAGCCGAGCGGCTCCCGGCCTCCCCCGACGTGGAGATCCACTCGCTGTCGGAGCTGCCGGCGCTGCTCGGGCTGGAGTGACGACGCCGAAGCCAGCCCCTACGTCGTCCCTCGCTTCGCCATGCGGGAGTCCAGGAACCAGATCCCGCCCCCCTTGTCGCCGACGGCGTGGAGGTGGTCGACGACCTGCTGGACCTGGCTCTCCTCCTCAACCTGCTCGGTCACGTACCACTGGAGCGTCACCTCGGAGGCGTAGTCACGCTCGCTCCGGGCCTGCTCGAAGAGCGCGTTGATCCGCGCGGTGATGGAGCGCTCGTGGGCCAGCGTCTTCTCGAAGACGTCGACGACCCCTCCGTACTCGGTCGGGGGCGCGGCGACCGGCCTCAGCTCCAGCTTCCCCTGCCGATCCAGCAGGAAGTCGACGAGCTTCAGCGCGTGGGCGGTCTCCTCTCCCGCCTGCACCTTCAGCCAGTGCGCGAAGCCGCGGAAGCTGGCCCCCTCGCAGTAGGCGCTCATCGCCAGGTAGAGCTGCGCCGACGCCTGCTCGAGGTTGATCTGCGCGTTGAGCGCGTCCTGCATCGTCTTGCTGATCATTCGGAGCCTCCCGGGTGGCTTCCTCCGATCTAGCCTCACGAGGGCACGACGGCCGGTTCCCACGCGGGGCGGAGCCCGGAATGGGTGCTAAACATGGACGAGGAGGCTGGCGCGACCGGGCTCCCCGACTTTCGAACGCACCTTTCCGCGAGGTCCAGATGGCTCCGTTCCGCTTCAAGCGCAGGGTGGGTTTCGGCGAGTGCGATCCCGCCCGAATCTTCTTCGCCCCGAGGGCGATCGAGTACGCCATCGAGGCGGCGGAGGCCTTCTCCGAGGAGGTGCTCGCCCTCCCGTGGTCGGCGCTCGCCACCGAACACGGGCGCGAGGCCAGGGTGCTCTCGGTGGACTGCACCTACGAGCGCTCCGTCACCGCCGACCAGGTGATCGAGATCGCCGTCGAGCCGGTCCAGGTCGGCCCCGAGTCGCTGACCCTCAGCGCGGTGGCTGACGTCGAGCCCGGCCAGGTCAGCTTCCGGGCCACCGTCGTCCTCGCCCTCGCCGAGCGCGGTGGCGCCGCGCCGCTGCCATTGCCGCCCGAGCTCGTCGCGCGGCTCGGCACCCTCGGCCTTCCGGCGCCAGAGCCGAGCCTGGCAGAGCCCCCGTCCCGTCC
>JBAVTL010000639.1:0-10301 GCA_049696175.1 Anaeromyxobacteraceae bacterium | reverse complement strand
CGCCTGATCCGGTCGCGCCGGCGGGCGCGGAGCGCAACCCAATCGTCGCACCCGCGCCACGGTCCGCGAACGCGCCGCCGCTAGGCTCCTCGCCGCTCATCTCCTCTTCGAGGGGCTCGCCCTGGCGGCCGCCGACCTCGATCGACCCGCCTGACCCGAGCTCCCCGTGTCCGACCCAGCCCGCAGCCTCGACCGTGAGCAGCGCAGCGCCCCTCAGCGCGACACCTTTGCCCCGCGTCATGCCCCGGCGGGCGCGCCGCGCTCGGTCGGGGAGCTCGTCCGCAGCAGCGATCAGGCCTCTCCCGACATGCTCGTCGCGACCCTGTTCGAGGTCTTCCAGCGACGGCCGGAGCTCGACGCGATCGCGCTCGTCCGCGGCGGGCGGCCGACCGGCCTGGTGACCCGGCAGGCGCTGCTCCTGAAGCTGGGGCGCAACTTCGGCTACGAGCTCTTCGCGCGACGGCCGGCCACCCGGATCGCCGACCTGGAGCCGCTCGTGATCGACGGGACCACCTCGCTGGAGGAGGCGGTGGAGCGCGCCTTCTCGCGGCCGCCCGCCCGTGCGTACGACGACCTCCTCGTCGTGGACGGCGACGGGCTGTTCGTCGGGCTCCTCTCCGCCAGGGACCTGGCGGTCGAGCAGGGGCTGGCGCTCACGCGCGCCGTCCTGGAGCACGAGTCGGCGCTCGAGCGGAACCGGGAGCTCGAGAAGGTGGAGTCGATCCGCGCCCAGTTCCTCGCCCACGCCACCCATGAGCTCCGCTCGCCCGTCAACGCGATCGTCGGCCTGACCGAGATCCTCGGGATGGCCTGCGCCCGCGGCGACGTGAAGGCGGTGCACGACCGGCTGGAGCTCCTGCAGCAGACGGCCACCGGGCTGCGCGGCACGGTCAACAACATCCTCGACCTCTCCAAGCTGGAGGCCGGGCGCACGGAGCTGCACCCGGAGACCGTGCAGCTCCTCCCGCTCCTCGAGGAGCTGGCCGCCACCACGCGCGTGCTCGTCGGGGCCCGCCAGGTCGCGGTGGAGGTGGCCGTCCGCGACGCGCCGCCGGAGATCGTCGTCGACCGGCAACGGCTCCGCCAGATCCTGGTCAACCTCCTGTCCAACGCCGCCAAGTTCACCGACGCCGGCCGCATCGAGCTGGGGGCGGCGCGCGGCGCCGACGGGCTGCGGTTCTGGGTCCAGGACTCCGGCTGCGGGATCAAGCAGGAGGACCTGGACCGCCTCTTCGTCCCCTTCGGCCAGCTCGAGGACGCGCGGACCAAGGCGCACGCCGGGACCGGCCTCGGGCTCGTCATCTCCCGCTCGCTCGCGCAGCTCCTCGGCGGCCGCATCGCCGTGGAGAGCCGCTACGGCGAGGGCACCCGCTTCACCCTTCACCTCTAGGACCGGCCCAGCGCCGGAGGGAGCACACGTGACCGGAAAGATCCTGGTCGTCGACGACGACCCCACCCACCTCATGTACACGCAGGAGATCCTGGAGGCCGACGGCCACGACGTCGTGGTGCACCGGACGGGGTTCGGCGTCTCGGTCAAGTTCTGGAAGGAGAAGCCGGACCTGGTGCTCCTCGACGTCAACATGCCGGGGCTCTCCGGCGAGAACGTCTGCTTCCTGCTCGAGCGCTGGCTGGCGGACCGGAAGACGCCGGTCCTGCTCTACTCCTCCAACGACGAGGAGTCGCTCCGGAAGACGGCGCAGAAGCTGGGCACCGCCGGGTACGTGATGAAGGGAGATCCGACGCAGCTGCGCTCCTCCGTCCGGCGCGCGCTGGACGCACGGGCGCGCCTGAGCGACTGAGGTTAAGATCCCTTTCCCCGCTCCATCTTGCCCCCGACAACCTCCAAGGTTGTCGGGGGCTTGTCTTTAGAGGGCTCGGCGGCCGGTTCCGGGCCGGCCAAAGTCTTGGCCAAAATCCGAGGGGGGCGGGGCTGATCGTCTGCGCGCGGGATCACGCTTGTGCCCGGCCCGGACTACCCCGTCACGTCCGGCGGCTTCTTCGAGAACCTCTCGATGAGATCCGCGCGCTGCACGCCCAGGAAGTAGACGACCGCCGCGAGGGCGGCGGGGCCGAGAACGTAGCCGGCGGTGGACACCCAGACCAGCACTTCGCCGAGATCGTCGGGTCTCGGACCCCACCCCTCCAGGATGTTGGTGGCGAGGGCTGTCATCGGAACCGAGAGGATCCCAAGACTCGCGATCAGGGAGCGCCACGCGATGCGCTCCCGTCTAAGCGCCTCGCCGAGTGCGATTGCGACCACAGCGAACACAGTAGCGCCCTGGAACAGAACCAGGGTGCCAGGCTTTCTTCCGTAAAGCTGGAAGAAGCGGACGAAGCCGTGCGCAAATGGATATGCGGAAAGGATCCCGATCGTGGCTGATAGGAACGGGAACCCGAAACGCCTGAAGGGGAACTCGATGAGCGGCACGAAACCGACGATGGCGACGGCGGCAGCGAGGGGGACGAACTCGAGAAGAAAGCGCATCGGGCTCCTCAGCGTGCGGGATCGGAACTGCCTTGGCCGATCCAGGGTGTAGGGTCGAATGTGTCGTTCACGATTCGCTTCACCACCTGGTACCGCTCGTCCTGGCAGGGCATGAGGGTGATGGTCGCCGAGTTCACACGGACGACGTCGTCGGAGGAGCCGATCACGATCCCTGGGGCCTCCACCTCCACGACCAGTTGATCGGCAGCGGTCTGGGCGCGCGTAACGTGCCGGTTCGGGATGGCCCAGCCCTTCCACGTGCGGTCGTTGCCGAAGTGTCCATTCGCGTCGACGATCCAGCGTGCCTGCGGCGGCAGCCACCGGGCGACCTCCTCCTTCACCTCGACACGAAGGAGGATCCTCCTAAAGCTTCCGCCGAAGCGTGCCGCAGACGCCGCGTAGACGCGCGCCGTGAACGGGTAGACGGCGTGGCTTAGAGTTGCGTGCTGTTGGGCGAAGGCTGCACGGAGGTCAGGGGACAGGCTGGCCGTCCGCTTTCCCCACGGCGACTCCGCCAACGCCCCGCGCAACTCGGAGCTGGCCTCGACGATCCAGCTCCCCGCGAACTGGGCGCCGACGGCGGTGAGGGTGATGAGGGCGCCGGCCATCCCGATCGGATTGACGAGGAGCAGCACGCCCCCGACGATGGCCAGTGCGCCGCCGGTGGTCCGGAGGCCGTGGCCGACGGTCCGGCCCGACCAGCCGTTCTCCTCCCAGGCCTTGGTGGCCTCGGTAGCGCCGGAGACGGTGTCCATGCCGCCCCCCATGATGCCGAGGATCGGGACCGCCCGGGCGAAGCCGACGACCCCGGGACGAGCGAGCCTTGCCAGCTCGCTCGCGGCCTGGAGGCTGTCGGCGACGTTCCCGGCGAGGCCGACGGCTTGCATCGCGTCCACCTTGCCGCTGCCGATCGCGCTCACGGCGCGGGCGGTGTTGTTCAGCTCCAGAGCCAGCTGGAGGAAGGGGGCGAGTCTCCCGAGCCGCTCGACCGCCGTCGAGGCGACGGGCCGGAGCCGGACCCCCACGTTCGCCTCGGCGAGGACGGCCCGTGCCTCTCCAGCGAGCTGGCTCGCCGCGGCGGCTCGCCGCGGGCCGGTGACGCTGAACGGGATCGGCTCCAACTCGATGCCGAACTGGCGGAAGAGGTCGCGCGCGTGGGCCTCGTCCCAGAGGGGCGCGAACTTCTCGCAGAGGACGCCGATCGCGCTCCCGACGACGGCGCCGGTCTTCCGCGCCGCCTCGCGCGCGTCATCTGCCCTGCGCCCGGAGTCCGCCGCACCGGCCGCGCCATGGGAGGCCACAGGCACGGCGCCGGGAGCACCCGTCGGCGCCGGCGGCCGGCGCCGCGCCTCGAAGAGGACAGACAGGCCGCCGTCCGCGACGAGCGCCTTTCCGGACGCCTTCGCCTCCCAGATGTGGCGCATCCAGAGCCGGCCCGGTGTGCACTCGGCGAGCCGCTCATAGACGGCGGTGAGCGCCGCCTCGATCGGCTCGGGCACCTCGGCCGCGCCGGAGAAGTCGCGCACCATCTGGGAGAAGGTGTTGAACCGGGCCTCGGAGGCAGGCGGCGGCGCTGTGACCTCCACCCCGCTCGCGCCCGCATCGACCACTCGCCCTTTCGCTTCGAAGCGGCTCTCCACGCCGATCCAGTCGACGAGGGAGCGGCAGGCCTCGTGGACGAGCCGTTCCCGGACCTCCAGCGTCGCCTCCGACGTGCCGATGAAGTCGTCGAGCTCCTTCTGCTTCACTTCGTTCGCGAGCTTCGGCTGGCCGGCGACGACGGCGGCGATCCGCTTGGCCAGCGTGTATTGGCCATCGGCGTTCAGCCGCGCGATCTCGGCGTACCAGTCGTTCAGCGCCCGGCCGTAGCTGCGCGCCTTCTCTGCAGCCTCGGCGAGGGGATCGATGAGGTAGAGCTGCGCGCCCACGATCCTCGCTCCCTTCTCGATGGGGCCGCGGGCGCGGCGGAAGTCGTATGGCTCGGCTGCGCTCCACGGCGTGACGCCTCGCCGCTTCCCGGCCGGTCGGGGTCCTCGATGCGCGTCAGTCACGAGGAGCAGGTCGCTCCAGAAAGGATCGGGAAAGCGCATGCCGCGCGCCGGGACCTCCGGGGCGATCCGGTCGAGCGCCTCGCGCGAGTACCGCACGGGGGAGAGCAGGAAGAAGTACCAGTGCGTCGGCTTCTGGACGGTGCCGAGGACGAGGAGAAGGCTCGCGTGGAAGTCGCCCGTCGGCCGCCCCTTGTCCGTGCCCTTGAGCGGCACGTACTGGAACTTGCCCTCCTCGAACCAGAGTTCGTACAGCAGCTCCAGCCCGTGCCCTTTCGCGTCGTCGGCTTTCCAGACGTAGACGAACTTGCGGTCGATGGCCTTCGGCCGCCCTCGGAGGAAGCTCCGCCCGTGGAGGTCCGGTTCCTCGAGCCGTCCGAGCCGGAGGAGCTGGGCGAGGCCGCCGAACGCGTAGCGTCTGCACAGGGAGTCGTGCTCGACGGTCTCGACGGCAGGGACCTCTCCGAACTCCACGCCGATGATGCGGACAGCCGGCTCCTTCCTTGGCGGCTTGCTCGGCTCGCTCGGCGTCGTCACCGTTGACGCTCCGCGCTGCCGAAGAGATGGCCGTCGTGGAACGTGTGCTCGCCGTCCACGATCGACTCGTAGGGGACGTCCTCCATCAGGATCTGCGCGACGTCCGGCGCGGCCTCGAAGCGGAGGGTGAAGCGCTTGCACGTGGGGAGCCCGTGGAAGCGGAGCTGGAGCCAGTCGTCGCTCGGGACCAGGTCGTCCTTAGCGGTCAGCCGGCGCCTGTAAGTGCCGTCGGTGCTCTCCAGGGTGCAGGCCGGATATTCCTGCCGCGATCGGACAGCCATCGGCGCATGGATCGCCACGGTCGCGGAGCCGCCAGGGACGCGGATGACGACCGACTCTCCCGTGCGCACGGTGACCGGTATTCCTGGCTCGTAGTCGATGTGGCGCGGCAAGCGGGGCCTCCGGAACGAAGCAGAGGGAGGAGCCCATACCATGGGTGCGTTCGCCCGAGGGGGGTGACAGCGCTGGCCAAAATCCGGCCAAACCTGAGCCACCCTCCGCCGCCCCCCACCAGGGCTGTCCATCCATCGCTTCCCTGGCGGTTGGTCGCGGTCCACGGTGACGACTCCATCGCCGCCCCTGAGGAAGGCCGCCCCGCAGCAGCCTTCCGGTCGGCGGTGCGCCTTGCCCCGCATCGCGCGTCTCAGCGCCGAAAGCGGCTTACGAGGGGGAGGGGCGCGGGTCCGACGCTGGCGCGGCGTCGCCGACGACGGTAGCGGCTGCACGGACCACGGCGGGAACATGGCGCGGGTTCGCGCTCTCCACGGCAGCCGCCGGAACCGCCACGGCGCGCGGCCTCTTCACGATCCCCCTCCTCTTCGCGGCGCGCTCCAGGAGCAGGTCTAGCCCCGCCTCCAGGAGGGTCTCCACGTCCGCGCCGGGGTGGGAATGCGAGAGCGCGTCGCGAGCGGCGTTCAGCTTCTCGGTGAAGCGCTTCGAGACGGTCACGTGGAGCCGGCGCAGGTCGGCCGTCAGCGGCTCGGAGGCGCTGCGTGGGGCGGCAGCGCGCGCGGGAGCCGACGGGAGGGTATCTTCGAGTTCAACCGTTGAACCGCTCGTCGATCCCTGCCAAGAGGACGGCCCCTCCAGCGCGCTTCGGCCTCCCGTCCTGGAGAGGCTCGACGACCTCGGGGACCCGCTGGATCAGCTCCGCGGCGGTCTTCCGGTAGTGGGCGGCCCCCTTCGACATGCCCAGCCGCCTGTGCAGGAAGTGAAAGAGACTCGAGTACCCCAGCTCCAGCCAAAGGCGCTTCCGGTCGAAGTCGGCGAGCGTGAGCAGAAACTCGGCCATCGCCCCCCTGCTCACGGCGAAGGAGGGCGGCGAGGCGGTCGGCGAGGTCGCGTGCGGTGTCCATGCCGACACTCTCTCACGCGAATCCGCACCCTCCGTAAACGCACGCATTCCAGGTATGAGCTGCATTCCGCGCAGGGGGTTTCGCCTCCGCACGGGCGCCTTTCGCGCTGCGCAAAGCGCAGCCCGCGCGGTCTGGAGCGCCCTCTTGCGCGGGCACCGCATGGGAAGCCGGATCGCTCCGGAAGGCGTCACGCGCTTCTGCCTCGGGGACGTTCGGCCGCGGGAAGACGCGCCGCGCGACGGCACCCCGGGGTGCAGCCGCTACCGTCGTCGGCGACGCTGCGCGAGACGGCGGCGCGCGGGGGAGCCGGTCGGAGGGGCGCGAACGCGACGCGGCGGGCCCCCAGGGGGAGCCCGCCGCGCGATGATGCAGACGGCTGCTGCGCGCTACTTGACGGGGAAGTACCCGACCTGCGTCACGACCGCCTGGCCGGCGGGCGAGAGGCAGTACTCGATGAAGGCCTTCGCGTCGCCCTGGGGCTTGCCGCGCGTGTACATGAAGAGTGCGCGCGAGAGCGGGTAGGCGCCGCTCTTCACGTTCTCGGCGTTCGGCAGGTAGCCCTGGCCGTCCTTGCCGACGATCTTGAGCTCCTTCACGCCCTTGGCGTAGGCGGCGCCGCCGTAGCCGATCCCCTTCGCCTCCTTCGAGACGGCGTTGACGACGGCGGCCGTGCCCGGGAGGGTCTGGGCGCTCGCCGCGTAGTCGTCGTTGCCGAGCACCTTCTCCTTGACGAACACGTAGGTGCCCGAGGAGTTCTCGCGGGAGTAGATGACGATCGGCTCGTCCTTGCCGCCGACGTCCTTCCAGTTGGTGACGTCGCCCACGTAGATCGACTTGAGCTGGGCGATCGTGAGCTGCGCCACCGGGTTGGCGGCGTTGACGTAGAAGGTGACGCCGTCCTTCGCCATCGCGGTCTCGGTCGGGAGCACGCTGAAGCGATCGCGGACCTTGGCCTTCTCGGCGTCCTTCATGCCGCGCGAGGCGTTCGCGATGTCGGTGGTGCCGTTGATGAGGGCTGCGATGCCGGTGCCGGAGCCGCCGCCGGTCACCTGGACCTTCTTGCCGGCGACCTGCTTCATGTAGGCCTCGGCCCAGCGCTGGGCGAGGACGACCATCGTGTCGGAGCCCTTGACCGTCAGCGCCTGGGCGCCAGCGAGGGCCGGGGCGGCCGCGAACGCGGCCGCGAGGAGAAAGCTGATGCGCTTCATGTGGGTTTGCTCCTTGAAGGTGTGGTGACGGTTAGAACTTGACCTGGGCCTGCGCCACGACGCTGTCGGCCTTCGGATCGGAGGCGGCGGCGTCACCCTTGGTGCCGTTCAGGGGGTGGTAGTAGGCGAGCGAGAGCTTGAAGGCCTCGCCCACGTAGGTGTGGACCGCGGCCGAGATCTCGTTCGTCTGGAAGACCTTCTTCGCGTTGGCCACGGCGTCGTGATCGAGGCCGTGGTCGGGGATGAAGGAGTCCCAGCGGACGTCCACCTGGTACGCCTTGCCGAGGTTCTGCGACGCGAGCAGGTAGTAGCCGGACATCGTCTTGCCGAGCTTGTCGCCGGCCCCGCCCGCGGCCGTGCCGATGGCGGTCCGCCCCCAGATGTACTCGCCCTTGAACGCCGTGCCGCCGATCGGGAGGGCGTCGAGGTAGATCTGCACGTCGGCCGCGGCGCGGACCCGGTCGTACTCCTTGTTGGTGCTGCTGGTGTAGTCGATCGTCTTGCCGTACCAGCCGGAGACGCCGCCGGTGATCATGCCGAAGTCGAAGCCGACCCGGCCGATGACGTCCTTCAGCTGGTCGTTGTCCCGGCCCTTGCCGCCGTCCACGCCGTTGCCGTTGAAGAGGCCGACCTTGAAGCTGACGGGGCCGTTCGCGCCGCTCAGCGCGACGCCCACGTCGTACTCGCCCTTGAGGAGCTTGCCGGTGACCTGGCTGCGCTCGAGCAGGTCGAGGTCGGCGGAGGAGCGCTGCGACACCTCGTAGCCGAAGGGGAAGAGCTGGAGGCCGGTGTCGATCGCGAGCCCCAGGGGAAGGTTCACCGAGACGAAGGCCTCCTTGGTGGAGACGCCGGACGGCGTGACGTCCAGCTGGAGGACGGCCTTCGCGACGTCGGCCGCGTAGGTCGCCTTGAAGCGGCCCCGGCGGACGTAGAAGTTGTCCTTGTCGGGTGGCGCGTAGGCCTTGAGCTCGTCGGCGGTGCACGTGGCGAGGGCGCACTTCGGCTCGTAGCGCGCGCCCTCGAGCCAGCCCCAGCGCCCCTGGACGTAGCCGGAGAGCTTGAGCTTCTTGAGTCCGGCGACGTTGGTCTCGAGCTCGGCCACCTTCTCGGTGATCGAGTCGACCTTGCCGCCGACGGTGTCGACGTCCGAGGCGAGGTCCCGGGCCGGCGCGGCGGCCTCCTGGGCGAGTGAAGCCGCGGGGGCGATGGCGAGCGCGGCGAGGACGGCTAGGCTGCGTGGATTCATGTCGTCGAAGTTCCTCTCTTAGAGTTCGGTTTCGACGACCTTCTACGGTCCGCACATGGCGCTGCGACGCCACGTTCGTTACAGGACCGTGATTTCGAGCGGGCCGCGCGAATGGCGCGGCGCTCAGCGGCGAGCCTTCGGCTCGACGAGCCGGTAGCCGAGCCCGCGCACCGTCTCGATCATGGCGTGCGCCGGCCGCAGCTTGTCGCGGAGCCGCTTCATGTGGGTGTCGACGGTCCTGGACTCGACGCCCTCCGCGAGGTCCCAGACGTCCGACAGGAGCTGCTCACGCGACTGGGCCCGGCCCGCGCGATCCATCAGCGTCCCCAGGAGCTTGAACTCGATGGGCGTGAGCTCGACGTCGCGGCCGGCCACCATGCAGCGGTGCGCCTCGCGATCGAGCTGGAGCGTGCCGATCGAGATCACCGACCGCGGAGGAGCGACGCGGACGGTGGTCCGCCTGAGCACGGCGCGGATCCGCAGGATCAGCTCGCGGACGCTGAAGGGCTTCTGGACGTAGTCGTCGACGCCCAGCTCGAACCCGACGATGCGATCCACCTCCTCGCCGCGCGCTGAGAGCACGACGACGGGGACGTCGGCCGTCCTGGGATCGGCCTTGAGGCGCCGGCAGATCTCCATGCCGGGCAGGTCCGGGAGCATGAGGTCCAGCAGGACCACGTCCGGCACCCGCGCCCTGAGCCACCCGAGCGCCTCCTCTCCGTTCGACGCCCTGAGCGTCTCGAACCCTTCGGCCTTCAGGTTGAAGTCCAGGAGGGTCTGGACGTCGCGCTCGTCTTCGACGATGAGGATGGCAGGCACGGCCACGTCATCGCCCGCCGACATAGCGGACGGGTCGCGCCCGGGTGACGTTCGCGTTACGGCGTGCGCCCCGGCGCCCTACGGACGGGGGCTGCGGATCGCCGGGAGCGCGCCGGGAGGGAGCGCGCCGGTGTACTGCAGGCCGTTCACGACGTAGGTCGGTGTCGCCTTGAGCCCGATCTGGATCCCCGTCGCGATGTCGCTGGAGAGCCGGCGGGTGGTCTCCGGGTCGAGGAGGCAGGCGCGGAAGCGCCCGAGGTCGAGCCCGACCCGTCCGGCGAGCTCCTCCAGCGGCCGCTTCGCCTGCTGGTTCTCGAAGAGGGCGTCGTCCATCTCCGCGAAGCGCCCCTGCTGCTCCGCGCAGATCGCCGCCCGGGCGAGCGCGCACGCCTGCGGGTGCATGGCGCGCTTCATGATCGGGTTGCACGACGGATCGAGCGGGAAGTGGCGCTTCACCAGCGTGACGTCAGGCCGGGCCGAGAGGAGCGCGCGGAGGTCGCGATGCGCCTTGGCGCAGAAGGGGCACTCGTAGTCGCTGAACTCGACCACGACCGGCCGGCCCGCGGCCAGCGGGTTCACGGACGGCGCGCCCCCCGCCGC
>JBAVTL010000638.1:0-9279 GCA_049696175.1 Anaeromyxobacteraceae bacterium | reverse complement strand
CGGTCCACGCGGCGGAGGATGAGCTTTTCCATGTCGTTCCTCCTCAGGGCTTCGCGGCGGCCTGGGGGTCGGTCGCCGGCGCCTTCTCCGCCTTGGCCGCGTCGTCGAGCCGCTTCAGCTCGACGAGCGGATTCTCGCGGACGTTCGTGATCCCGTGCCAGCCGCCCGCCTCCTGGTAGTCCTTCCGGAGCGGGTGGCCGATCCAGTCGTCCGGGAGCATGAGGCGGCGCAGATCGGGGTGACCGCTGAAGGTGACGCCGAAGAGGTCGTAGACCTCGCGCTCGAGCCAGTTGGCGGCCTTCCAGACGCCCGTGATCGACGGGACGACGGGGCTCGCGCGGTCGGCCTCGACCTTGAGCTTGATGAGGTGGCGGTGCTTGAGGGAGATCGCCTGGTAGACGATCTCGATCACGTTCCGCTTGGGCCAGTCGATGGCGGTCAGGTCCTCGAGGTAGTCGAAGTCCAGCCCCGGCGTCGTCTTGAGATGGCGGCAGACCTCGACGATCCGCTCCGCCTTCACCACGGCGAACGCATCCACCTTGGGCTCGGACAGCGGGCCGACGTCGTCGCCGAACCGTGCCTTCAGACGCTCATGGAGTTCATTGGTCGTCATTCGTTCCTCTGACGTACTGCGAGGCGAGCGACCCGCCGTCGTACAGCGTGTCCTCTCGCCTCGCGTGCGATGACCATCGGTCAGACCCGGTGCCGCAGCGGGCGGCGTCGGGCATTGGCTAAGCCGTGCCTCCCGCCGCCGGAACCTTCGGGCGGCGCTTGTCGCTCCAGCGCTCAGTCATCACGATCTCCTGGAGCCGGATGAGCCCCTCGGTCAGCGCCTCGGGACGGGGAGGGCAACCGGGGACGTAGACGTCGATCGGGACGATCTTGTCGACGCCCTTGCACACCGAGTACGAGAGCTGGAAGAGGCCGCCGCAGTTCGCGCAGGAGCCCATCGAGATGACGTACTTCGGCTCGCTCATCTGGTCGTAGAGGAGCCGCAGGCGGACGGCCATCTTGTAGGTGAGCGTCCCCGCCACGATCATGAAGTCGGACTGGCGAGGAGAAGCACGCGGGATCGCGCCGAAGCGCATCACGTCAGCGCGGGGGCCGCCCGTCTGGATCAGCTCGATGCCGCAGCAGGCGAGACCGAACGTCATGTACCACATCGAGCTCTTGCGGGCGAGGTCGATGTAGTGATCGAGCAGGCTGGTCTTCAGCAACGTGACGTCGCCGCCGACCTCGCCTTCCATGTTCACTGCCATTTCCTTGGCCTCCTGACGAGGGCGGCTCTCCGCGAGGCGCCCCTCCGCTCTATATTCTGTATATTCTGTAACGTCGACCGGATTGGTCTACTCAATCTGGATTGGATGGACCCAAGGGGTCCACGCTAAGCTGCTTTTTGCGAAGAATCCTGCGCGGGGCTATTGCGCGCACCGCCGAGCGGGGAGGCTGCGTCGAGCGTCTTCACCCACTCGAGGTCGCCGTGAGCCCAGACCCAGGCCAGCCCGACGACCAGGATCGCGGTGAAGAGGAGGAGCTCCGCGAACGCGATCCAGGCGAAGGCCGGCGCCGCCGCCGCGACCCAGTCACGGTAGACCGTGACGACCGGGAAGGTGAGGGCGATGTCGACCTCGAAGATCACGAAAACCAGCGCCACCAGGTAGAATCGTGGGTTGAAGTTGAACCACGCGACGCCGATCGGGCGCTCGCCGCACTCGTAGATCGTGGCCTTGTCCGCGTTGGCGACGCGGGCACCGGCGAAGCGGGAGAGCGTGATGGAGCCGAGGGCGAAGCCGACGGCGACGACGGCAAACGCGAGTACAGCGCCGAACTCAAAGCCCATGCGAGTACCCCTGGGGTAGAAGCCTTTGGAAAAATCGCGCGCAGTCTACGCGGCAGAGGTCGGATGTCAAGGCGGGTTTTCGGCCGTATGTCTGCGTCGTCAAGGGTGGTTTTCGTTTGACAATTCAAGCCGCGCCGGGCAGTTAGTTGCACCCGCCCCAACGGCCTCAAACCACACCCTTATGCTGACCTCCTATTTTCCGATCGGTGTAGTCCTGGTGGTGGCGTTGCTCCTCGCGGTCGTCATGGTAGCGCTCGCCGCGCTGGCCAGCCCGCGGCGGCCGAGCGCCATCAAGGCGTCCCCCTTCGAGTGCGGCTCCGATCCCATCGGATCGGCGAGGGAGCGGTTCGGCGTGAAGTTCTACGTCGTGGCCATCCTCTTCGTCGTCTTCGACATCGAGGCGATCTTCATCTACCCGTGGGCGATCCTGCTGGCGCCGGACGCCGCCACCGGGTACGCCGGCCTGGGCTGGCCGGGCTTCGCGACGATGGGGATCTTCGTCGCGACGCTCGTCGCCGGGCTCGTCTACGTGTGGAAGAAGGGCGCCCTCGACTGGAATGAGTGACATGGACAACGATCTCGACACGCTCCCCGTCATCGCGACGCGCCGCGAGGAGGCGCTGACCGGCCTCCAGAAGGTCGTCTCCAACACGCTGGGCTGGGGCCGGAAGTGGTCCATCTTCCCGTACCCGTTCGTCACCGCCTGCTGTGGCATGGAGTACATGGCGATGTCGATGAACCGGTATGACCTCGACCGGTTCGGGGCGGCGTTCCCGCGGTTCTCCCCGCGCCAGGCCGATCTGCTGCTGATCGTCGGCACCATCAACATCAAGCAGGCGCCCGTGCTCCGCCGGATCTACGACCAGATGGCCGATCCGAAGTGGGTGCTCGCGTTCGGCGCCTGCGCCAGCTCGGGCGGCTTCTACGACAACTACGCGGTCGTGCAGGGCGCCGACCGGATCGTCCCCGTGGACGTCTACGTCCCCGGCTGCCCGCCGCGGCCCGAGCAGGTCATCGACGGGATCATGATGCTGCAGAAGAAGATCCAGAGCCAGCCGCAGAAGCTCATGGACTGGCAGCCCGCGACGGACGCGGGCCCGGCCGGGCGATAAGCGGGAGAGACCATGTCAAAGGCCGTGATCGACGCGCTCGTCGCGCGCTTCCCCGGTGCGGTGACCGGCGCCTATCAGGGCGTCGGTGGCGACGCCGCCGCCTTCGTCGAGAAGGGGCGGATCGTCGAGGTGGCCACGTCCCTGAAGGCGGACGGCTTCGACCTCGCGCCGTACATCACCGCGGTGGACTACCTCGGGCAGGAGCCACGCTTCGAGGTCGTGTACTGCCTGTACTCGACGAAGCTCAACGCGCGCATCAGGCTCCGGGTCAAGGTCGCCGAGAGCGATCCGGTGGTGCCGACGGTGACCGGCGTGTGGCGCGGAGCCGACTGGCCCGAGCGCTACTGCCTCGACATGTACGGGCTCCGGTTCACCGGTCACCCGGATCCCCGCCGCCTCTTCATGCAGGAAGAGTTCGTGGGCCACCCGCTCCGCAAGGACTACCCGCTGCGCGGTCGGCAGCCGATCCTCGGTGAGTGCGAGGGGCCCCAGGACGCCATCCGCGGGCCCGGTCCCGCGACCCGCAGCTAGCGGCGGTCGAAGTCCATCGGCGCGCGAGCGCGCCATGCGAGGTTCCATGTCGCACGAAGTCGAGGAGTCGAAGGTGGAGACGAAGGTGCCGCCGCAGCCGAGCGAGCTCGACGCGCCGCTCGCGTCGAAGCGGATGACGCTGAACCTCGGGCCGTCGCACCCGGCGACGCACGGCGTGACGAAGGCGGTCGCGCAGCTCGACGGTGAGACGCTCGCCGATCTCAAGATCGAGATCGGCTTCCTCCACCGTGGGTTCGAGAAGAGCTGCGAGAACGTGACGTGGACGCAGGTCTTCCCGTACACGGACCGGCTCAACTACGTCTCCTCGATCATGAACAACGTCGGGTACGCGCTCGCGGTCGAGAAGCTCTGCGGCATCGAGGTGCCCGAGCGCGCACAGTACCTGCGGGTGATCACGTCCGAGCTGCACCGGATCTGCGACCACCTCACCCTGGTCGGCGCCACCGGCCTCGAGCTGGGCGCCATGACCGTCGTGATCTTCGCGGTCGAGGGGCGCGACCTCCTCTGGGACCGGCTCAACGAGCTGACGGGGGCGCGGCTCACGTCCAACTACGCGCGCGTCGGCGGCGTCACGCGCGACCTCCCCGAGGGCTGGATCGAGAAGACGCTCAAGGTGCTCGATCGCTGCGTGGAGATCCGCGAGGAGCTCAACGCGCTGCTCACGCGCAACCGGATCTTCGTCGACCGGCTGCAGGGGGTCGGCTCGATCTCCCGCGCCGACGCGATCGACTTCGGCTTCACCGGCCCGTGCCTGCGCGCCGCCGGCGAGCCCTACGATGTCCGGAAGGCGAACCCGTACCTCGTCTACGACCGGCTGGACTTCGACATCCCGGTGGGCACGCGGGGCGACACCTTCGACCGCTACCTCATCCGGCTCGAGGAGCTGAAGCAGTCGGACAAGATC
Source organism: Anaeromyxobacteraceae bacterium (assembly GCA_049696175.1). GTDB lineage: Bacteria > Myxococcota > Myxococcia > Myxococcales > Anaeromyxobacteraceae > DATIVK01. The sequence continues at coordinate 4,871 of JBAVTL010000638.1, read as the reverse complement.
ATCCGCCAGTGCTTCAAGCAGATGGCGCCCGGCGACATCACGCTCAAGGACTACCGCTACGTCCTGCCGCCGAAGCCCGAGGTCTACGGCTCCATCGAGGGCGCCATGGCCCACTTCAAGATCATCATGGAGGGGATCAAGGTCCCCGCTGGCGAGGCCTACGCGAGCACCGAGGCCGCGAACGGCGAGCTCGGGTTCTACCTCGTGTCCGACGGCAACGGACGGCCCTACAAGCTGGGGCTCCGCTGCCCGACCTGGGGGCCGATGAGCGCGCTCCCCCACATGACCGTCGGCGGCCTCCTCGCCGACCTGATCCCCGTCTACGACAGCATCAACTACATCGCCGGCGAGGTCGAGCAGTAACCCCGCGCGAGTCCCCCGAGCATCGAACACGGAGCGAGACAGCGATGGCCGAAGAGATCAAGCCCGCAGCCCCCGCAGCAGCGCCGAAGCCCCCCGCGGGCCCGCCGCCCCCCCCGCCGCCGAAGAACCCCGGCTTCGTCACAGCGACGATCGACGGGCGCGAGGTGGTGGTGAAGCCCGGGACGTCAGTCATCCAGGCTTCGCAGGAGCTGGGGATCGAGATCCCCTACTACTGCTACCACAAGCGTCTCCCCGTGGCGGCCAACTGCCGCATGTGCCTCGTGGAGATGTCCAACGCGCCGATGGGCAAGCTGATGCCGGCCTGCCAGGTGCCGCTCGCAGAGGGCGTCACGGTCAAGACCGACACCCCGCGCGTCCGCGACCAGCAGCGCGCGGTGCTCGAGTTCATCCTCCTCAACCACCCGGTGGACTGCCCGGTCTGTGACCAGGCCGGTGAGTGCAAGCTCCAGGACTACTTCATGAAGTACGACGCGAAGCCCTCGCGTCTCGACATGAAGAAGACGGTGAAGGGCAAGCGCGTGCCGCTGGGGCCCCTCGTCGTCATCGACCAGGAGCGCTGCATCCTCTGCACCCGCTGCGTCCGGTTCATGCGTGAGGTCGCGAAGGCGCCGCAGCTCGGCGTCTCCGAGCGCGGGAACGAGTGCTTCATCACGACGTTCGAGGGGCAGCCGCTCGACTCGAAGTACTCGGGCAACATCGTGGACGTCTGCCCGGTCGGCGCGCTCACCTCGACTGACTTCCGGTTCGCCGGGCGCGTCTGGTTCATGTCGTCGGCCCAGTCGATCTGCACCGGCTGCTCGCGCGGCTGCAACGTGAACCTCGACCACCTGAACGACCAGGCCTTCCGGTACCGCCCCCGCGAGAACGAGGCGGTCAACCAGGAGTGGATCTGCGACGACGGGCGGCTGTCCTACAAGTCGCTCAACCAGGACCGCGTCCTCGCCGCACGCGCCGGCGCGAAGTCGCCGGGGCGCGCAGCCGCCGTGCAGGCCGCCGCGACGGCGCTCGACGCCCACGCGAAGGGCGGGACGCTCGGCGTCCTGCTGTCGCCCGTCGCGTCGCTCGAGGATCTCCTCGCCGCCGCGAAGGTCGCCAGGGAGACCTTCGGCGTCGCCGAGGTCTACGCCGGCGGCCGCAACGCCGGCTGGTCCGACGACCTCCTGAAGAAGGAGGACGAGAACCCGAACCGCAAGGGGCTGGAGCTGGCGGCGCAGGCCTTTGGCCTCACCGTGAAGCCCTTCGCGGAGCTGGCGGCGGCCGTGACGACCGGGAAGGTCCGGGCGGTCTGGGCGGTCGGCGGCGAGGTCCCCGACGAGGGGCTCGCCGCGAAGCTCGCGGGCGCTGAGCTGCTGGTGGTCCAGGCGGTCAACGTCGGGCCGCTGACGGCCGCTGCGGCCGTGCTGCTCCCCGCGACGCCCCACTCCGAGATGGACGGCACCTTCGTCAACTTCGAGGGGCGCGCGCAGCGGTTCGAGCTGGCCTACAAGCCGAAGGGTGAGGCCCGGCCGCACTGGGTGCTCGCCGCTGAGCTCTCCACCGCGCTCGGCAAGCCGCTCGCGTGGCAGTCGGCCCGCGAGCTCTTCGAGGCGCTCTCGCCGAAGCTCGGCGCCGCGCTCGGCGAGTTCAAGTGGGACAGCGTCGCGAAGGCGAAGAAGAAGTTCGGCATCTTCCAGCAGCCGGCAGGCACGGTCGACGGACGGCTCCCGGGCAACCGCGATCGCGCCCCCTCCGAGACCAGCAACGGCGTCCGCGCAGCGGCCGCACGGAACCCGTAGGGAGGAGGACGACGTGAAGCGATTCGTCGGAATGTGGGTCACCTTCGCCGCGCTGGCCGCCTTCCTGGTGGTCCTCGGCGGCGCGTTCTACTGGGCCGCCGGCCAGGTCGGCGCGCTCTTCGGCGCCTGGTGGGGCGTCGAGTACGTCGCCTGGGGGGCCAGCCTCGTCAACGTCCTCACGGTGATGTTCGTGGTCCTGATGATCTCCACCTCCCTCCTCACCGTCGGGGAGCGGAAGTGGGCGGCGCTGATCCAGAACCGGATCGGCGCCAACCAGATCAAGGTCTTCGGCAACTCGCTCGCGGGCATCCCGTTCTTCCTGGCGGACGCCGTGAAGATGCTCACCAAGGAGCGCTTCGCGCCGGCGGGCCGGATCAAGATCCTCTACGGGCTCGCCCCGATCATCTCGTTCGTCCCCGTGTTCGCGATCTTCGCGGTGGTCCCGGTCGGTCCCCCGATCCCCGTCCGCGACATCGTCGCCGGCGTCGGCGGCGCCATCGGCGCCGCGACGGTCTCGCTGCAGGTGGCCTCGCTCGACGTGGGGCTCCTGTACGTCTTCGCCATCTCGTCGCTGGCCGTCTTCGGCACCTCGCTCGCCGGGTGGTCGTCCAACAACAAGTTCGCGCTCCTCGGCGGCGTCCGCGCCTCCTCGCAGATGATCAGCTACGAGGTGTCGCTCGGCCTCTCGCTGGTCGGGATGATGCTGGCCTTCCAGACGCTCAGGCTCGAGGAGCTGGTCGCCAAGCAGGGGATCCCCGTCCTGGGCGGGCTGCCCGGCGTCGGCATCCTGCTCCAGCCGATCGGGTTCCTCGTCTTCTTCACCAGCTCCTTCGCCGAGACGAAGCGCGCCCCCTTCGACCTGCCGGAGGGCGAGAGCGAGATCGTCGGGTTCTTCGTCGAGTACTCGGGCATGCAGTGGGGCCTGATGTTCCTCGCGGAGTTCGTCGAGATCGTCGTCCTCGCCGGGATCACGACCGCGATCTTCTTCGGCGGCTGGCAGCCGATCCTCTTCCAGTCCCAGTTCGACGCGTTCCTGGCGGCGCAGCCGCTCTACGGCGCCGCGCTCGGGGCGGCCATCTTCATCGCCAAGATGATCTTCCTGATGTGGCTGCAGCTCGTCATCCGCTGGCTGCTCCCCCGCTTCCGGTACGATCAGGTGCAGAAGCTCTGCTGGAAGATCCTGCTCCCCACGTCCCTGGCCAACATCTTCGTGACGGCGGCGGCGGTCCTCATCGACCCGTCGCTGCAGCTGCTCGCCTGGATCGGCGTCGGGGTCATCGCCGTCATCGTCGCACTCACCGTCTGGTCGAGCCGCGCTCCCGCCCCTGCGGCGGAACACGGTCACGCTCACGCCGCCGCGGGGCACTGACATGTCCTACAAAGTCGACAACCGCGCCCTCGATTTCCGCGAGCGGATGTACTTCCCGGAGGTGATCCGGGGGATCGCGATCGCGTCGGGCCACTTCTTCAAGAACCTCTTCTGGGCGCGCGACAACAACCCCGACGTCATCGACCGACGGCGGGGGCCCGGTGAGTCGGCGGTCGTCACGCTCGACTACCCCCACGTGAAGCAGCCGTACCCGCCCGGCTACCGCGGCGCGCACCGGCTCGTCCCGCGCGGAGACGGCAAGCCGCGCTGCGTCGCCTGCTACATGTGCGCGACGGTCTGCCCGGCGCAGTGCATCTACATCGAGGCCGCCGAGGTCGAGGGCGATCCGATCGAGAAGTACCCGAAGAAGTTCGTCATCGACGAGCTGCGCTGCATCATGTGCGGCTTCTGCGTCGAGGCCTGCCCCAAGGACGCCATCCGCATGGACACCGGCGTCCACGTCCCGCCCAGCGAGACGCGCGAGGCGCAGGTCTGGGACGACAAGGTGCTCCTGAAGGGCCGGCCGGTCTCCTACGAGAGCGACCCGTGGCTGCGCCGGAACGCGCCGGGCATCCCCTCCGACAAGCTGGCGCAGATGCGCCAGGAGGCCCGCCCGTTCCCCGAGAACGCGACGGACGAGTACTCCCAGACGCCGGGCTTCTCGGTCCGGGCCCTCGCCGAGGAGGCGCAGGGGCGCCCAGGGAAGCGGTAGCTGGGCGGGGGACGAAGTACGCGGTCCCGTTGGCTCCGCAGCAGGCCCTGGATCCTCGTGGGGGCGGTCGCGCTCGCGGCCGCCCTCGTCGATCTCGGGACGTTCCACCGGCTCGAGGACGCCGACTCGATCGTCCCGATCCTGGTCTCGCTCCAGCGCTGGACGCCGTTCTACTGGGACCAGGAGCGGTACGGGATGCTCGTGCCGCTCCTCGCGCTCCCCGTGCGCGATCCGCTCTGGAGCCTCCTGGTCCAGCGGTGGCTCCTCGTGCTCGCCGGCCTCGCGGTGCCCGTCCTCGTGGCCCGCCACGTCCTCGGAGGCCGGACCTGGGTGCTCGCGGGGCTGCTCTCGGCGGCGGGGTTGCTCGCGTTCTGGCCGGCGCGCTGGGCCTTCGACTTCCTCGGGAGCCAGCCCTACGGCCTCTCGATCGCCGTCGCGCTCGCCGGGCTCGCGCTTGCGGAGCCGGGCGGCCGGTGGGGCAGCCGTCACGTCCGCTGGGGGCTCGGGCTCGGCGTGGTCGTGGTGGCCCACTGGGTGAACGCGGCCGCGGGGCTCGTGCTCCTGCCGCTGGCCGCGGCGCGCGCCGCCATCGACTGGGTGGAGGGCGAGGACCGGCGCCGGATCCGGCGCC
>JBAVTL010000637.1:0-9560 GCA_049696175.1 Anaeromyxobacteraceae bacterium | reverse complement strand
GCCCGCGGCTTCGGCGAGCCGCTGCGCTGCGGCGCCACCTTGGGGTTCTTGTAGCGGTGGACGCCGTGGCAGGTGTTGCACTCGACCTTGACGGGCACCTCCCCGACCATGGCGATCACCGTGTGCGCCAGGACGAGCTCGCACTTCGTGCAGAGCGCGTCGACTTCTCCTCCAACCTTGGGCATAGGGGCGCGGTTTATACGCGGAAATGTGCGCGCGCAAGCCCGGTATGCGATATTCGCCACTCATGGATCGCGTCCGCGCCGCCCTCGAAGACTTCGGCCGGATGATCTTCTTCGCGATCGAGGCGGCGGCGTGGATGTTCCGGCCACCGTTCCGCCCCGAGCTTATCCTCGCCCAGATGGCCTTCATCGGCGTCGGCTCGGTCTTCATCGTCGGGGCGACCGGGCTCTCGGCCGGGATGGTCTTCGGCCTCCAGATGAACTACGCGTTGAAGCAGTTCGCCGCGGAGGGGTACGTGGGCGGGTCGGTGGCCTTCTCCCTGGCCCGCGAGCTGGCCCCCATCTTCACCGCGCTCATGGTGACCGGGCGGGCCGGGAGCGCCATCGCGACCGAGCTGGGCACGATGCGGGTCACCGAGCAGATCGACGCCATGGAGTCGATGGCGGTGAACCCGATCCAGTACCTCGTCGTGCCGAGGATCATCGCGTCGATCCTGATGTTCCCGGTCCTGACCATGGTCTTCGACGTGATCGGGTACGCCGGTGGCTACGTGATGGGGGTCTACGTGGCGCGCATCCCCGTGGCCCCGTTCCTCGAGCACACGCGGGACTTCCTGGACCCGGGCGACATCCTCCACGGCCTCTACAAGGCGCTCGTCTTCGGGGCGATCGTCTCGATCATCACCACGTGGCGGGGCTACGCCGCGGCCGGCGGCGCCAAGGGGGTCGGTGAGGGGACGACGCGGGCCGTCGTGGCGAGCTCGATCTCGGTGCTGGTGGCCGACTACGTCATCACCTTCATCTCGGTGGGGATCTGAGCCGATGATCGAGGTCGTCGACCTCTGGAAGTCCTTCGGGGAGCACGAGGTCCTCAAAGGGATCAACCTCACGATCCCGGACGGGCAGACCTACGTCGTGCTCGGTGGCTCCGGCTCCGGCAAGACCGTCCTCATGAAGCACGTGATCGGGCTCTTCAAGCCCGACCGCGGGCACGTCTCGATCGACGGCACCCGGATCTCCGAGCTCGAGGGGAAGCCGCTCAACGAGGCGCGGCGCGTCTTCGGGATGGTCTTCCAGGGGGCGGCGCTCTTCGACTCGATGACCGTCTTCGACAACGTGGCCTTCCCCCTCACCGAGAAGAGCCACAAGGACCGGCCCAGCCCCGACGAGGTCCGCGCCCGCGTGATCGAGAAGCTCCGGGTGGTCGATCTGAGCGAGGAGGTCCTCGACCGCTGGCCCTCGGAGCTCTCGGGCGGGATGCGAAAGCGCGTCGGCCTCGCGCGCGCGCTCGTCACGGATCCGCAGATCGTGCTCTACGACGAGCCCACGACCGGCCTCGATCCCATCACCACCGACTACGTCGACCAGATGATCAAGGGGGCCAAGGAGAAGCTCGGGATCACCTCGATGGTCATCAGCCACGACATCGCGAGCGCCTTCAACGTGGCCGACCGGCTGGCTGTGCTCTACGATGGTCACCTCGTCGCGGAGGGGACCCCCAGCGAGATCCGCGCGAGCGAGCACCCGTTCGTGAAGAAGTTCCTCTCGACCTGGTTCGAGAAGCAGTGAGGCTGGAGGCCGTGGCGTGAAGACGTTTCAGCTCAACAAGGCGACGTCCGTCGGCCTCCTGGTGGCGGTCACGCTGGCCGTCTTCATCCTCGCGCTGACCTTCTTCAGGAAGGGCGGCTTCACCGACGCCGACAGCTACGTCGTCCACGCCTACTTCACCGACGCGACCGGCCTCTCCTGGAAGAGCAAGGTCCAGATCGCGGGCATCCAGGTGGGCGAGGTCTCGGCCATCACGCTAGAGGGGACGCGGGCCCGGCTGGACATCCGGATCAAGAACGAGGTCGAGGTCCGCTCCGACGCCTGCCTCACCAAGACCTACCCGTCGGCGCTCCTGCCCGACGCGCTCCTGCAGCTCTTCCCGGGATCGCCGGACCGGAAGCCGCTCCGCGCGGCCTCGGACGAGGAGCGGGAGATCACCTGCGTCCGCGAGTCGGCGAGCGTGCAGCAGCTGCTCGACGCGATGGCCAAGATCACGACCGACGTCTCGAAGCTCACGGGCGATCTGGCCGAGACGGTCGGCGGCCAGAAGGGCTCCATGCGCGAGATCATCGAGAACCTCGCGCACCTCACGCGGCAGGTGGAGGGGATGGTCTCGGAGAACGCCGGGAACCTCAACGCCATCCTGGGCAACGCCAGGGACTTCACGGCCGACCTGCGCGACGTCAGCCGCTCGGAGAAGGAGCGGATCAAGCAGATCTCGGTGAACGTCGAGGAGTTGACGGCGCAGCTGAAGCGGGTCGCCTCCAGCGTCGAGCGGCTGATCGAGGGGGAGCCCGGAGCCGCCCCCGGTGCGCCGGGGGCCCCTGGTGCACCCGGTGCGCCTGGCGAGCTGGCGAAGACGGAGGCGCGCGGCATCCGGCAGTCGGTCGAGCGGATCAACGAGTCGATCGCGAAGCTCAACGACATCATCGGCAAGGTGCAGGAGGGGAAGAGCGCCGTCGGCAGGCTGCTCGTCGACGAGAAGCTGGGGCGTCAGGTGGGCGACGCCGTCGGAGGCGCGGCCGAATACATGGACCGGATGTTGAAGCTCCAGATCGAGATGAACATGCGGGCCGAGTGGCTCTTCAACCAGAGCGCCGCCAAGACCTTCTTCGGCGTCCGGATCCTCCCCAGGCCGGACAAGTACTACATGCTCGACATCGTCTCGGATCCGCGGGGAGTCGACACGGTCAAGACCGAGACCGTCACGGGGACCGGCACGACCTCGTCCCAGACGACGACCACGCACGAGGACAAGCTCACCTTCTCGCTCCAGCTCGCCAAGCGTTACGGGCCGACCGCCTTCCGCGTCGGCATCATCGAGAGCTCCGGCGGCCTGGGGATGGACTCGTACTTCCTGGACGACAGGCTGACGCTGTCGGTCTCCGCGTACCAGTTCACCCGGCCCCAGGTGAAGGTGCTGCCGCGCGCCAAGGTCTGGGTCAACTACCGGTTCGCGAAGTACTTCTACGTGACGGCCGGCACCGACGACTTCCTGAACGCGTGGAACACCGGCCGCTACCCCGGAGGGCCGAGCTTCGCCTGGGGCAACGACATCTTCGCCGGCGCGGGGCTCTCCTTCACCGACGACGACCTCAAGATCCTCGCCGGCAGCGGCGTCACCAAGGCGGTTCCGATGAGGTAGCGAGTGGGGTCACGGCCCCGCGAGGTCGTGCACCTGCCAGTCGGCGCCGCCGTTCCCGTCCCGAAGGATCTGCCAGAGCGTGAAGGGGCCGGTGACGGGCTCGAGCTTCGCGCTCACGGCCGTCGCGTTGCCGTTGAACCTCGCGTTCACGATCTCGCCGGCCGACGCGTACCACTGCCACTCCGCGTTCTCCCAGACCTGGAGGTACGTGCCGTCGGCCTGGCACTGGTTGAAGCGCTCCATCGTGGCCGAGGAGCAGAGGGTGACCTCACGTGGCGGGAGGGGATTCGTGAGAGGAGTGCCGCCGGTGCAGGCGTCGGCGTCGGCAGGGTTCATGATCATCGTGCCGATCACCGGGTTCCGGTTGGGCACGTAATACCCCGCGAGGTCCGCGTTCTGTGGCAGCGCCAGCCTGGCGGTCGGCGTGAGCCGGAGCCGCTTCACCGCGACCTCGGTGACCCCCGGCGCGCGGGCGATGGCCACGATCGGCAGGTCTACGAAGAGCTGGCACCTGCGTGATGGCTGCGCCCTCGCGGCCGTCAGCAGCCGGTCGAACGCCGTCGAGAGCTGAGGTCCGATCGCGGAGAGGGAGAAGGTCACTGCGGAGACGGACGACACCGCCGCGGGCACGGCCCCGCCGCCGAGCTGGAAGACGTCCGGCTGCGCCGTGAGCGCGGCGGGATCGGCGAGCTTGAGCGGGTCGAGGCACGAGGGGACGGGGAGCCATTCCCTCCACGGCGGGCAGTAGTACCAGTCGACCGTGACCGGGGCGCGGAGGAGCGGGTTGGCCACGAGGGCCTCCAGGTCCACCGTCTGGCCCTCGTCCGCGTCGGCGTAGGGCGGCAGCGCGGTCCCCTGGACCTGATCGCGGATCGCGAGGATCCGCACGTCCGGGACCGCGTACTGCTGGGGAGCGTTGGTGCTGCAGGCGGCGAGCAGCAGGATCGCCGGCAGGGTCGCACGCACGGTGGTCATCGTCGTCACCATTCCGCCCTCAGTCCGAGCGACGGGAAGAAGGGGAGCCCCGGGATCGAGACCTGCTCCGTGAAGTCGTAGCTCGGCACGCGGAACTCGGCGTTGGAGCGGTTCGTCGCGTTCTGGATGTCCAGGTAGATCGAGAACATCCAGCGCTCGTAGACCCAGCGCTTGTCCACCCGCACGTCGGCCTGGAAGAAGGGCGCGAGCCGCCGGGAGTTGACGTCCGGCGAGGTGGCGGCCTCGTAGCGCCCCGTGTCCGCGTCGAGGTAGTGGCCGAGGTACGGCGAGTACGGGTTGCCGCTCACGGCGCGGATCCGCGTCCCCAGGATCCACTCGCGCGGGAGGCGGTAGGAGACGACGAGGGTCAGGTTGTGCGTCTGATCGAGGTCGAACGGGTGCCAGGTCGGGCTGGTGCGTCGCGCGGCGTAGTCGAGCCGCGTCGCGCGGGACCACGTGTAGGAGATCCAGCCGAAGAGCCCTCGCGCGAGGTCCTTCCGGAGCAGGAGCTCGGCGCCGATCGCGTCGCCCAGCCCCTCGCTAGACAGGCGGGGGACGCCGGGGGTTACGCCCCCATCGACGAGGCCGATGGGGAGCCGCCAGAGCGACTTGTAGAAGCCGGTCGCCTCCAGGCTGCTGCCCCACGGGAGCGCCTGCCGAAGCCCGACGGAGTAGTGGGCTGCCCGGGAGGGGACGAGCTCGGGGTTGCCGAAGAGCTTCGTCAGCTCTCCGGGCTCAGGCGCCTTGCCGAAGAGCCCCATCGCCGCGGAGAGGGTCGTCCCGGGGCGGGCGTCCCAGAAGAGCGCCGCGCGCGGATCCACCCAGCCGCGGGCCATCTTCAGGCGCGAGTCGTAGTCGGCCCGGAGCCCGACGACGAGCCGGAGGGCGGGCCGGGGCTGCCACTCCGCATCGACCCAGGCGCCCGGTGAGACCCAGGCGCCCGTCGCCTGCTCGCCGACGACGCTGGTGACGGCATCGCCAGAGGTGCCGGCCGCGCTCGATGTCCCCTGATCGGCCCGGTAGAGGGAGTACTCGTAGCGGCGCACCACCGAGTCGACGCCGCTCTCGACGGTCAAGGTCTCGGAGAGGCGAAAGCGGGCCGTCTCGCGGACGCCGAGCGAGAGGACCTCCGTGCGCACGCCGAAGTTGCTCCCCTGCAGGACGTCGAAGCTGTCGCGCCCTCCGTAGAGCACGAGGTCGTTCTGGAGGTGGCCCGAAGAGGCGCGCCACCGTGCGGCGCCGCGATGGAAGAGGGTCCCCAGGAAGAACGAGGGGCGGCCGGGCTGGTTCTCTCCCATGACGAGCTCCAGCTTGTCGTCGCTGCCGAACGCCTGGAGCGAGAGCGTGCCGCCGGCGAGCGGGCGCGAGAACTTGGCCTGGTAGTCGTAGTAGCGGGGCGCGATCCTCAGGTTGTCGGCAGCGTTGGGGTTCACCTTCGGCAGGACGGCGGCCAGGACGACGTCGACCCAGCTGCGGCGGGCGGCGAGGACGAGCTGGCCTCCACCGAGGGGTCCTTCGACCTGGGCGCGGCCGTCGTAGAGGTCCAGCTGCGCGAGGCCGTGGAAGGCGCTCTTCGGCTCGCGCGAGCGGACGTCCACGACGCCGCCCGTGGCGCGGCCGAAGCGCGTGCCGAAGTTGCCGGGGTAGAAATCCAGCCCCTCGATCACGTCGGACGAGATGACCGAGGTGATCCCCCCGAAGTGATACACGAGCGGGATCGGGATGCCGTCGAAGAACACCGCCGTGTCAGAGGGGTTGGAGCCGCGCACGACGAGGAGCCCTATGCCGAATGGACTCCGCGCGACGCCAGGGAGGTTCTGGACCACCTTGATGACGTCGCCCTGGGTCCCGGCGACGGTCCGGACCTCCTCGGCGGCGACCGTCTTCACGGAGACCTCCCGGCGCGGGCGCTCGCCCCTGACCACCGCCTCGTAGGGGTCGTAGTGACGCCGGGTGAGCCGGTACTCCACCTCGACAGCCCGGTCCGGCGCGATGAGCTCCTTCACGCCGAGCGGCTCGTGCTCGGGGGAGACGACGCGTAACTCCACCTCGCCGGCGGACAGTCCGCGCAGCGCGAAGCGTCCGCCCGCGTCCGTCTCCGCGGTGACGCCGCCGGCCTCGACGGCGGCGCCGGCGATGGGCGTGCGCGTGCCGCGCTCGATGACCCGGCCTGACAGGAGGATCGGCGCCTCCGGGGGCGCTGCCGGGGGCGCGCGCTTCAGGACGAAGTCGTACCGGTACTCGATCTCGACCGGGGAGGGCTTCCCGTCGATCTCGGCCGGCCGAAACCTGAACTGGCGGACCGCCGTCTCGGCCGCCGGCGCGAAGGAGGGGTGGGGCCCGGCGTCGATCACCTTCACGCCCGTCACCGAGCCGTCCTCGCCGATGACGATGGAGAGGACCACCGAGCCCGCCGCGCCGGCCGCCTCGGCCTCGGGAGGGAACGGAGCCGGGACGAACAACTCGAGCTCCGGGGGGCGCGTGAGGACGCCCACCGCGTCGGCTGGGGCGGGCGGCTCACCCCCCGGCGGAGGTGACGCCAAGGCGGCCGCGCTGGCCTGAAGGAGGGTGACGGCGAGGAGGGTGGCTTCGAATCCAATCACGGGCCGCGGGATCATACGTCAGCGGGATGGGTTCGCCGCGATATACTCGAGGCTCAATGAATCGCTGGCTCAAGCTCGGTCTGGTCTTCGTCGTCGCGCTGGTGGGGACGCAGCTGCTCCTGAGGCGCCCCCGCTCGGCGGTGAACGACGGCGCGACGGCGCCGCGGCTCGCGCTTCCGGATCTCGGGGGCCGGACCGTCGATCTCGAGGCGCTCCGGGGCCGGGTCGTGCTCGTGAACTTCTGGGCGACCTGGTGTCCTCCCTGCCGCGCCGAGCTCCCTGAGCTGGCGGAGCTCTGGCAGGAGCACAAGGGCGGCTGCTTCGAGCTGCTGGGGGTGGCGGAGCAGTCGCCGCCCGCCGATCTCGCGGTGGCGTCGCGCTCCATCCCGTACCCGATCCTGACCGACCCGCGGGGAGACGCGGCGGCGGCCTGGAGCGTCTTCGGCTTCCCGAGCAGCTACCTCGTCGATCCGGATGGCAAGGTGATCCGCGTCTTCGAGGGGACGGTCCGCAAGCAGGAGGTGCAGGAGGCGATGCGCCCCCACCTGCCGGCCGGCTGCAAGGGGACCTGACCCGGCGGATGACGGTGGTCGGGGCGACGGTCGCGTGGTATGAGCGGCCGCCCGATGGCCTTCGCCGACCTCCACAGCCATCTCCTCTGGGCCCTCGACGACGGGTGCCAGACGCCCGAAGAGACGTTGGCTGCGATGCGTCTGCTCGTGGATCTGGGCTGGCGCGACGCGGCCCCGACTCCCCATGCCAACCCGCAGTTCCCGAGCCGCGATCCGGCCGCCTGCGCGGCGCGGCTCCTGGAGGCGCAGGCGCTCCTCGATCGGGAGGGGGTCCAGCTCAAGCTCCACAGCGGCGCCGAGAACGTCCTCGACGCGAGCTACCTGGAGAGGCTGGATCCCGGCCAGCGGCGGGGGCTCGGTTCGACCGGTCGATGGACGCTCGTCGAGCTCCCCTTTCGCGCGGACGTGCCGGCGCTGCCGGACCTGCTCTTCCACCTCGCGCGCCGCTCCGTTCGGCCGCTCATCGCCCATCCGGAGCGCTGCGTCGAGTTCGACAAGCCGGGGAGGGCGGAGGAGGCGGTGCGGCTCGGCGCGGCGCTCCAGCTGAACCTCGGCGCCCTCGCCGGAGTCTACGGCCGGACGGTGCGCAAGCAGGCGGAGCGGTTCCTCGACGCCGGGCTATACTCCGTGGCGGCGACGGACCTGCATCACCCCGAGGGGGCCGAGGAGTGGCTCCCGGACGCGCTCGACGCGCTCGACGCGCGCGCGGCGGTGGAGAGGCTCTGTGACGTGAACCCGAGGCGCATCCTCGCCGGAGAGGAGATCGCGTGAAGCGGCTGCTCCAGACGCTCGCAGGGCTGGCGGTCTCCGGGCTCGCGCTCTGGCTCACGCTCCGCGGGAAGGACCTCGCCGCCATCTGGGCGGAGATGCGCCAGGCCGACTACCGCTACCTCGCGCCCTATCTGCTGATCCTCGCCGCCATCCACCTCTGCAAGACGGTGCGCTGGGGCATCCTGCTCGAGCCCGTCGCGAAGGTGAGCTTCGCGCGGCTGAACGCGGCGTCGGCGGTCGGGTTCATGGCGCTCGTGGTCCTGCCGTTCCGGCTCGGCGAGTTCGCGAGGCCCTACCTCGTCGCGGAGCGGCCGAAGCTGCGCGTGTCGTCGGCGCTCTCGAGCGTAGTCGTCGAGCGGGTCGCCGACGGGATCTTCACCGGCATCCTGATGGTCCTCGCGCTCCTGGCCGTCCCGGACGACGTGCCGGGGGTCCGGTTGCTGCGGATCGGCGGCGTGCTCGTCTCGGCTGCCTTCGCCGGGGCGCTCGTCTTCCTCGTCGTCGCCTACCGCAACAGGGCGCTCGCGGTGCGCGTCACCACGAGGGTGGTCGGCCCGTTCTCGCCGACGCTGGCAGCGCGGGTCGGCGGGATGATGGATGCCTTCATCCACGGTCTGCGGCTCGTCCCTGGCCGCCGGAAGATGGCGCTCTTCGTCCTCCTCACCTGCGTCTACTGGGGGCTCAACGCCTGGGGGATGGCGATCCTCGGCCGGGGCTTCGGCTTCGACCTCTCCTTCGTGCAGGCCTGCGCTGTCCTCGGGATGCTGGTCGTCGGCGTGATGATCCCGGCCGGACCCGGGATGGTCGGAACGTTCCAGGGGGCCGTCCTCGTCGGCCTCGGGCTCTTCGCCGGACGCGAGGCCGTCCACACGCGCGGCGTCGCCTACGCCAACGTCATGTGGGCCGCCCAGATCGGGCAGCAGGTCCTCTTCGGCACCGTCTTCCTCTTCTCGAACCACATCCGCGTCGCGCAGCTCTTCGGCGCGTCGGCGGAGGTCTCCGAGGAGCTCGCGGAGGAGGAAGAGGGGTATCGCGCGGAGGAGGCAGGGCCGCAGCGCTAGTGCCGTGGATCGGTGATTTGTTGAAGAAGGCGCTCACGCCGGGTGCGCTGCGAGGGTGCGCCCGCCGAAACGCGCAGTGGTCTCGAGCGTTTGAACGACGACTCGCTCGACCTGGTCGTCGGTGATCGTGCGCTCGGCGCCCGGCCGTTGCTCGTCGTGGAGGCCGTCGAGGCGCTGCACGATGAAGCGCTTGCGCCACTTGC
>JBAVTL010000636.1:0-5641 GCA_049696175.1 Anaeromyxobacteraceae bacterium | reverse complement strand
CTCCGGCGCCTGCAAGCGGCTCAACCTCTACCTCCGCTGGATGGTCCGCGGCCCCGACGCCGTCGACCTCGGCCTGTGGCGCGGCGTCCCTGCGTCCGCGCTGCTCATCCCCCTCGACACGCACCTGCATCGCATCGGCGGCCTGCTCGGGCTCACCGCCCGGCGCGACGCCAGCTGGCGCACCGCCGAGGAGATGACCGCGGGGCTGCGGGCGATCGACCCGGCCGATCCGGTCCGCTTCGACTTCGCGCTGTGCCACCTCGGGATGAGCGGCGAGTGCCCCGCGCGCCCCTCGCCAGGGCGCTGCCAGCTCTGCGGGCTCGTCAGCGAGTGCCGCCTCGCCAGCGCGGCAGCGCGATCCCGGCGTCGGCCGGCACGGCGCACCGGAACAGCCTGAAGGTCGTCGCGCGCTGCCTCCCGCGGAAGACCTCCTCGGGCGGCAGCTCAGAGAGCGGACGGCAGAGCGCCTCGCGCGCGGTGCAGGCGTCGGCCTCCCGGCCGTCGACGACGAGGAGCAGCTCGCGACCCCTGACGGCCGCCGGGTCGAGCCAGACGTCGTACTGGAGGCCGTTGGCGCCGAAGATCCCTCCCGACTGCGTCGCGGGCCTGCCAGGGAGGTTGAACTCCAGCTCGGCGGCCGGCTTGTAGGTGCAGCCGACCACGAGCGGATCGCCGCCGATCGCCCTCCGCTCCGCCTCGACGCGGGCGGCGAGCTGCCGCCAGCCGGAGGTCGTCTCGTCGCGGGCGGGGAATGGGAGCGCCGGGACGAGCGGGACGAGGAGCATGTAGAGCGACGAGACGCCGGCGAGCACGCCGGTGGCCCAGGTCCACCCGCGCAGCGCGTCCCAGCGCTCCAGGGCGATGGCGGCGCCGGCGAGGAGCGCGGCGGGGTAGGCCGGCGCCCCCCAGTTGCCCTTCACCCAGTGGAACGGCGAGACGAGGATCATCACCGTGATGAGCGGGACGGAGAAGATGGCCGCGACCCGCCACGAGGGCTCGCGCCAGCGCCGCGCAGCGACGAAGGCCGCAGCGAGGCAGGAGAGCCAGAGGAGCGGCGAGACCATCAGCGCCTGCAGGGCGACGAAGCGTCCCACGAGGATCGGCCGGAGGCCGAACGTGGACGTCCGCCCCGAGGACTGGAAGAGGAGGCTCACCCATCCGTGGCCGGCGTTCCAGACGAGGACTGGGGAGAAGACGGCCACCGCGAGCACGACGCCAAGCCAGGGCCACGGCTTCGCGAGCAGGCGCCGCCCCCGCGGGTCGAGCAGGAGCGCGAGGAGGATCTGGGGCAGCAGGATGAAGGCCGTGTACTTCCCGAGCGCGGCGAAGCCGGCGGCGGCGCCCGCGGCGAGGAGCCACCGGCCATCCTCCTCGTCAAGCGCGCGGACGGTGAAGTAGAGCGCGGCGACCCAGCCGGACAGGAGCGGCACGTCGGGGGTCACGACGACCTGCCCCAACCCGGTGATCGGCGCCAGCATCGCGAACGCGAGCGCCAGCAGCGCCGCCCGCTCGCCGAAGAGCCGCCGTCCAGCGAGGAAGAGGAACGCCGCGAAGATCGCCCCGTGGAAGGCCGCGGCGGCGCGGATGCCACGCTCGGTCTCGCCGAAGAGTGACGTCGCGAGCCGGATGGTCCAGGAGGCGAGTGGAGGGTGATCGTAGTACGAGAGCGCGAGCCGCCGGCTCCACGTCCAGTAGTACGCCTCCTGCGGCGAGAGGCCGACGAAGCCGGCGTAGACGACGTGGAGGAGGACGCTGGCCGAGATCAGCAGGAGCGCTGCGCGGGCGGGCTTCGACCTGGGGATGGGCATGGATCCCGTGTCCGTGATGGAGGCGCTCGCGGGCGCTCAGACCCGCCGGACCTTCTGGCGAAGCTCGAGGACGATCTCGCCTTCGCGGAAGACGCGGACGGTCCCCGTCGTCTGCGAGACGGTGATGGCGATCGCCTTCGACTCCGCGGTCATCGACGCGGCGGCGCTGTGGCGCGCGCCGAGCCCCATCGGGAGCTTCACGTCTCGTGACATCGTGAGGAGGTAGCGCCCGGCCGCCAGCACCACGCCGTCCTCGCGGATGATGAACGCGCCGTCGAGCGCAGAGAAGGTCTTCACCGCCTCGCGGATCGGGGGGTCGAGTGAGTTCCGCTCGGCCTCGCTGATCCCCTGGAACGGGTTGAGCGTGAGCTGGCGGCTCCGCTCCATCACGGCGGTCGAGTCGCCGACGACGATGATGGTGCCGACCGCGCGCCCCTCGTAGCCCTCGGCGCCGATCTCCATGGCGGTGTGGATGAGCGCCTCGACCACCTGCGAGCTGAACTCGGGCGGGAGGCCGAGCTGATCCACGCGGAGCTTCTCCTCGGGGTCCTCGGAGCCGATGTCCACCTTCACGATGGTGTCGACGACCCGGTCCTGCCCCGGGCCCGAGAGCGCGAGGACGGTGTCGCCGTCCCGCAGGAGCCCCGCGGACTGGGCCGCCACCACCGCGACCTTCACCTTCTCCATGCGGGTGTAGTCGTATGGCGGGATGACGACGGCGGAGTACTTCTTCGCCTGGAGCTGATGGGCGAGCCCCTCGTTCGTCACGGCGTAGACCAGCTTCTTCTTGATCGGCCGGCCGCGGGTCTCGCTGGGGGAGAGCGGGTGGTCCGAGACGAAGAGGAGCCTGTCGACCTCCCCACGAGAGGTGAGCGCCAGGGCGGCGCGCAGGAACTCGCGGTCGAGCTTCCCCTCGGACATGTGCCGGTCTTTAGGCCACAAAACCCCGCGTTGCAAGCTGACGGCGCGCGCGGATTGCGCGGCGGCAGCTTGGCTTGACATCGGAGGGACACCCCTTTAATTTCTCGGCTCTTTTTTCAGGCGCCCCCGGGGGCTCCAGCATAAAGGGAGAGTCGCTTGAACAAGAAGGATCTGAAGCGCTACAAGACCATCCTCGAGGAGTCGAAGCACCAGCTCCTCGTGTCGGCCAAGAAGACCCTCTCCGAGGAGTCGAGCTTCGACACCGACGACCTGCCCGACGAGATCGATCAGGCGTCGAGCGAGTACGCCCAGTCGATGGTCTTCCGGCTGCGCGACCGCGAGAAGTTCCTCATCTCCAAGATCGACAAGGCGCTCGCCCGGATCGAGAACGGCACGTTCGGGGTCTGCGAGAAGTGCGAGGAGGAGATCTCGGCGAAGCGGCTCGAGGCCCGCCCCGTGACCACGCTCTGCATCCGCTGCAAGGAGGAGCAGGAGCAGAAGGAGAAGAGCTTCGGGTAGCCCCCAGGGTTCTCCCTCACCCCGACCCTCTCCCTCAGTGAGGGAGAGGGGATGAGCCCCCTACGCGTCCACGCGGAAGAGCTGCGCGCCGATCAGGATCTGGTCGCCCGGGCGCAGCGGCGTAGGCCCTGACGTCTTCACGAAGGTCCCGTTGGAGCTGCCGAGGTCGATGACCGTGACCTCGGCGTCGCTCACGTCGAGCTTCGCGTGGCGCGCCGAGACGTAGCGGTCTCCAGGGAAGACCAGATCGCCCGCCTCGCGGCCGATCTGGTTTTCGCCGGGCTTGAGCGGGAAGATCTCCCCCAGCCCGCCGCCCTCGAGCAGCTGCGCCAGCCTGAGCCTGCACCCGTGATCGGGTGCTCCCCACGCGTGGACCGCTCCCTCGGCGGGCGCGGGCGGCCGCGGCAGTGGCTCCACCCGAAGGAGCTGCCGCCCGATCCGGAGCTCATCGCCGATGCCCACCTGACGGGGCTCGTGGATGCGGATGAACGTGCCGTTGACGCTGCCGACGTCCTCGACCAGGAGCCACCCACCCTCGAACGAGAAGCGCGCGTGGCGGGGCGAGACGTTGCCGTCCTCCGGGACGCGGATCTGCCCCTCGGTCCGGCCGCAGAGCAGCTCCGGCTGATCGAGCGGGTGGATCTGGCCTGTGACGCCGTCCGGCCTCACCGCGACGAGCCGAACGCCGCTCGCAGGTCCCAGGGCCACGCCGGGGGGGGGCGGCCCGTGGGAGGCGGACGGCGCCGGTGGGTACGGCGCCGGCTCTCCGGCGGAGGTGGAGGTGGAGGGCTGCGCTCCCGAGGGCGCTGGCGCGGCGGCAGCAGCCGGGCTGACCGGGTGGCCGCAGTGACCGCAGAAGCGAAAGCCCGGCTCGAGCGTGCGGCCGCAGGCTTCGCAGGCCTGCGGCGCGGGGGCGCTGGGCGGAGGGGCGGCTGACTGGAGCGGCTGCCCGCAGTCGAGGCAGAAGGCGAAGCTCGCCTCGTTCTCTCGGCCGCAGCGGGTGCACTTGACGGTCTTCGACATGTCCGTGCATTCAACCCCGCGAGCCCGATGCGGTCAACGCGACGCATGACAGGCGCGCGGCCGTGGCGTGTAAGATGCGCGGGATGAGCGTCTGCGCCGAGTGCAAGAAGGAGTTCGCCGACACGGCCCGGTTCTGCCCGTTCTGCGGCGCGGTCGCCACGGCGGCGGCGCAGGTGGATCCGTACCTCGGCCAGCTGGTGGGCGGGAAGTTCCGGATCGAGAGGCTGCTCGGTCAGGGCGGGATGGGCAAGGTCTACCTCGCCAACCACCAGGTGCTCGACCAGAAGGTCGTCCTCAAGGTGCTCCACCGCGAGTACGCGGAGGACGCCGACACGGTGAAGCGCTTCCAGCACGAGGGGCGGGCCGCCTCACGGCTCCGCCACCCGAACGTCATCCAGGTGCTCGACTTCGGCGCCATGGAGGACGGCACGCTCTTCATGGCGATGGAGTACCTCCCCGGGCAGGACCTCGCCGGGATCATCCAGCGGGAGTTCCCGCTCGGCGACCGGCGCGTCGCCCGGATCGGCGCGCAGATCCTCTCCGCGCTCTCCGAGGCGCACGCGCAGAACGTCATCCACCGGGATCTGAAGCCCGAGAACGTCATGGTGGAGGACCGGCGCGGCGAGCCCGACTTCGTGAAGGTGCTCGACTTCGGCATCGCCAAGATCACCGACGCCAAGACCAAGCTCACGCAGGCCGGGCTCGTGTGCGGGACGCCCGAGTACATGAGCCCCGAGCAGGCGCGCGGCGCGGACCTGGACGCGCGCTCGGATCTCTACTCGGTCGGCGTCATCCTCTACCAGATGGTCACGGGGCTCCTGCCCTTCGAGTCGGACACGCCGGTCGGCTTCCTCATGAAGCACCTGACCGACCCGCCGATGCCCCCCTCGCAGCGGCAGCCCGAGGTGGAGGTCCCGCCGGCGCTCGAGGCGCTGATCATGAAGGCGCTCTCCAAGAACCCGGCCGACCGGTTCGCCAGCGCCGAGGAGATGCGCGAGGCGCTCCTCGCCTGCGTGGGCGGCGACGTGACGGCTCACTCGCGCGCGGCCACGGCCCAGAAGCTGGCGCCGCCAGCGAAGCCGGGCCCGACGCCGCAGTCCAGGGCGGCACCGACGGCGTCGCAGGCACCGACGGTGAAGGTCGACGAGGAGCTTCCGCGGAGGGCGGGCGGCAAGGCGGCGATCGCGGTCGCCGCGGCCTTGCTGGTGATCGGCGGCGGCGCGGCCGCCTTCTACCTCGGCAAGAAGTCGGGCGACGTGAGAGCGGACGTCGCGCCGGTGGCCCAGGCTCCAGTCCCCGCCGCCCAGCCGGCCCCGCCACCTCCGGCCGTCGCCCAGCCGGAGTCGCCGCCCGCGCCGGAAGCGCAGCCC
>JBAVTL010000635.1:0-1889 GCA_049696175.1 Anaeromyxobacteraceae bacterium | reverse complement strand
ACGAAATCCCTTCCGAACAACAGCTCTTCGCACGCACGCTCATCGACAGGGCGAATGTGTCTGTCATTCAAGGCCATTCATCGCATCATGCGAAGGCCATCGAGATCTACCATGAGCGGCTCATTCTCTATGGTTGCGGCGATTTCCTCAATGATTATGAAGGTATCCGCGGGTACGAGGAATTTCGCAGCGACCTGGCGCTTATGTATTTCACGGATATCGAACCGGCGAGCGGAAATCTCGCTGCGCTCGAGATCGTCCCTCTTCAAATCAGGCACTTCCGACTTAACCGCGCTTCGAGCCAGGACGTCGAATGGATGCTACAGACGCTCCAGCGGGAGTGTCTCCGGTTTGGGACCGGTATCGTGCTCGATCCGGGCGGCCGGCTCGTTCCTTCCTATCCGATGTCAAGTCGACGCGCCACCTGACGCCTCTCGCGAGTTTGTCTCCTTCGATGATGTCCTTGCCTGGCGGGGCGACGAAGCATCCTCACTCCGCGGGACGAGAGCACTCCGGTGCGGGAGGGCGTCGCCAACAGCCAGCCAGCCTTGATCCAGGTCAAGGTACCTCACCGGTTCCGGCGCTTGAATAATTTCCTGCTGTGTGGAGGCAAGATTGGCGAAATACGGCAATGAACCGTCTAAGGGCGTGGATTTGCCCATATGGTGAACCAGTCTGTTGAGGAAGCATAGCGGAAGGGCCCGCAGCTGTCCTGTCCGAGCACCCCGGAGGAGACTTCGGTTCGACGGATGGGAGGCGCGGGCCCTGCGCTTTGTGAAATCCCAATGCTTGCCCAGTCGCCTCAAACCGGAGCTTCCGCACGGCGGAACAGACAACCATCAGAACCAAACGAGCGACAACAGCTCAAAGGAATCCGAATGGAACCTTTTCCTGTAGATATCGATCCCAAGCAGATTGTTCGCTGGGTCATTGCCGAGCATTAGAGGGCGCTCAGCAGGACGGGCAAGTAATCTGATGCTCGTCGGTTGCTACTTTTGCTGAACACGACTCAGATAATCGATAACAGCGAGGATGCGTTTTCGCACGACGACTTCCGGGCTTTGATCCGGCCCGGCCATCTTCCAATAAGACGGATCAACATAGTGAGGCAAGTTGATAATGGGGTTGAATCGTTCCCCCCAAATTGGCATTTCACGAGTGCCGTGAGCGGGAATTGTTTTCGATCCATATATGGTTTCATAAACAGCGTCCGTGGGAAAGACCCCGTTGTTGCTCTTGGCCAACATCGTCAAATCGGGAGGCGGTATCTTAAGCTGGTCGCTGACGGGTCCTTTGCCCTTTGCATCCGTACCATGACAACTCGCGCACGAAGACTGAAATTCTGACTTACCGACGTCCAAGTCTTCAGCCTGAGCCGCAGCAGCGAAACCAGCGGTAAGACTGGTAATTATCAACCATTTTACACCACATTTTATCATGTCGCGCTCCGATGCTGGCTAGGAGAATCTTACTACTAGTCGCTTTGCCCCCCCGATAGTTTGACGCACATCAAAACCGGCTTCCGGCTTAGGCTTATGAATGCTCTGAGTTTACGCGGGCCCATGCAGACGAGGTGAGCGACGCGAAGCAGGGGTGCCCTGACATCAATGCCAGGCTAGTCTGCCGACGCGGAGTCGGGGCCTCGTGCCGAGACCATGAAGAGGTCAGGCCATGGAAATCGAACGCACTACATTCGGCACCATCACGATTGACGGAAAGACCTATGAACACGACGTGATCATTCGTCTGTCTGGCGAAGTGGCAAGGCGGAAGAAGAAGTTGTCGAAGAAGTACTACGGCACCTCGCATGTCCTCTCGAAGGACGAAGCGAAGTTCGTCTTTGAGAACGGATGCCAGCAACTAATTCTTGGCTCGGGCCAGATGGGTAA
>JBAVTL010000634.1:0-24556 GCA_049696175.1 Anaeromyxobacteraceae bacterium | reverse complement strand
CGCTGCCGACGGGCGTCGAGATGATCATGCCGGGCGACAACATCTCGGTGGAGGTGGAGCTGATCACCCCCATCGCGATGGAGAAGGAGCTGCGCTTCGCGATTCGCGAGGGTGGCCGCACGGTTGGAGCGGGTGTCGTGGCCGAGGTGATCCAGTAGCAGCGTTCCCGGCGAACGGCGGCCGCCTCCCCCGGCATTGGGGCCGGAGCGAGGGTGCCGCGCAGCGCTGACTGAACGGAAGGTTTTCGATGGCGACTCAGAAGATTCGGATCCGGCTCAAGGCCTACGACTACAAGCTGCTCGACCAGTCGGCCGGCGAGATCGTGGAGACGGCGAAGCGGACCGGCGCGAAGGTCGCCGGCCCCATCCCGCTGCCCACCCGGATCAACAAGTTCACGGTCCTCCGCAGCCCGCACGTCGACAAGAAGTCGCGCGAGCAGTTCGAGATCCGGACGCACAAGAGGCTCCTGGACATCCTGGAACCGACGTCCCAGACCCTCGACGCGCTCATGAAGCTCGACTTGTCGGCGGGCGTGGACGTGGAGATCAAGTAGCAGAGGCGACCATGGCCAAGTTCGACGTCTACGATCTCGACAAGAAGAAGGTGGGCGAGCTTGATCTCGCCGACGCCGTCTTCGCTGGCGAGGTGAACGAGCAGCTCTTCTACGAGGTCGTCAAGGCGAAGCTCGCCTCCGACCGCTCGGGCACCCACGCAGTGAAGAACCGTTCCCTCGTGAGCGGTGGCGGCAAGAAGCCCTGGAAGCAGAAGCACACCGGCCGCGCGCGCCAGGGCTCCACCCGCGCCAGCCAGTTCGTGGGAGGCGGCAAGGCCATGGGGCCCAAGCCGCGAGACTACTCCTACGACGTGCCGAAGCAGGTCCGGCGGCTCGCGCTCCGGTCCGCGCTCGCGCTCAGGGTGAAGGAGCAGAAGCTCCTCATCCTGGACAAGTGGGAGCCGGGCCAGCCCGCGACGAAGACGGCCGCGTCGGTCCTCGAGAAGCTCGGGACGCCCCGGGCGCTCGTGGTCGACGGCGCCGCCAACGTGAACCTCGCGAAGTCGGTCCGGAACCTGTCGGGCGCCGACTTCCTCGCGGTCGAGGGGCTCAACGTCTACGACATCCTCAGGCACGACACGATCGTCCTGACCGCGGCGACCGCAAAGAAGCTGGAGGCGAGCCTGTCATGAACATCGTCATCCAGGACGTGGTAAAGCGTCCGCTCGTCACGGAGAAGTCGGAGCGGAACCGGGCCGAGAGCCGGCAGTTCGCCTTCGAGGTCCACCGCGACGCGACCAAGATCCAGGTCAAGCAGGCGGTCGAGAAGCTGTTCAGCGTCCACGTCCTCGCGGTTCGCACCGCGGTGATCCGTGGGAAGAACAAGCGGGTGGGCAAGAGCATCGGCCGCCGACCCAACTGGAAGAAGGCCTTCGTCACCTTGAAGGAAGGCGAGACGATCGCCCTCTTCGAGGGGACATAGGCAGGGGACGGAGAGAACATGGCCCTCAAAGAATACAAGCCCACCAGCTCCGCCCGGCGCCACATGACGGTGTCGGACTTCGCCGAGATCACCAAGGCGAAGCCCGAGAAGAAGCTCACCGTCGCGATGAAGAAGTCCGGCGGGCGGAACAACCACGGGCACATCACGACCCGGCACATCGGCGGCGGCCACAAGCGGCGCTACCGGCTCATCGACTGGCGGCGCGACAAGGACGGCGTGCCGGCCAAGGTCGCGTCCATCGAGTACGACCCGAACCGCACCGCGCGGATCGCGCTGCTCCACTACCTGGACGGCGAGAAGCGCTACATCCTCGCGCCGATCGGCGTGAGCGTCGGCGACACGCTCGTCTCGGGTGACGCGGTCGACGTCCGGCCGGGCAACGCCCTGCCGGTCCGGGCCATCCCGGTCGGCACGGTCATCCACAACGTCGAGGCGCAGCCCGGCTCCGGCTCCAAGATGATCCGGTCGGCGGGGTCCTTCGGCCAGCTGATGGCGAAGGAGGGCAAGTACGCCCAGATCCGGCTGCCGTCCGGCGAGGTCCGCCAGGTGCTGGTCGACTGCAAGGCGACCGTCGGGCAGCTCTCGAACATCGAGAGCTCCGCGGTCCGGGTCGGCAAGGCCGGCAAGAGCCGCTGGCTCGGCATCCGCCCGACTGTTCGAGGCCTCGCCATGAACCCCGTGGATCACCCGCACGGTGGTGGCGAGGGCAAGTCGGGGCAGGGCAACCCGCACCCGGTGTCCCCCTGGGGCCAGAAGACCAAGGGGCTCAAGACTCGCAACAACCGCCGTACCGACAAGTTCATCGTTAGCCGCCGCAAGCCCGGCATTCGCAATACGCCGCAGTAGCGGACGGGAAGGACTGACGCATGGCGCGTTCGATCAAGAAGGGTCCGTTCGCAGACAAGCACCTCACCAAGAAGGTCGAGGACGCGAACAAGACCAACAAGAAGGCGGTCATCAAGACCTGGTCGCGGCGGAGCACCATCCTGCCGGACTTCGTCGGCAACACGTTCGCGGTCCACAACGGGCGGAAGTTCGTTCCCGTCTTCGTGACCGAGAACATGGTTGGCCACAAGCTCGGCGAGTTCGCCCCGACCCGCACCTTCCACGGCCACTCGGCCGAGAAGAAGGCTTCCGCGGCCCCGTCGGGCCCGCCCAGGAAGTAGGAGCGTTCGATCATGGCCGAGAAGAAGACCAAGAAGGTCGAGGCTGCAGCGGCGAAGCCGCGGGTCAGCCGCAAGGAAGTCAAGGCTGCCCGCCGCGAAGCGAAGCGCCCCGAGGGGCCGCACGCGACGCTCCGGTACCTGGGCGTGACCCCCCGCAAGGTGCGGCTGGTCGCGAACGAGGTCCGGGGGATGAAGGTCGGCGACGCGCTGGCGCTGCTCAAGTTCACGCCACAGTCGGCCGCGAGCCCGCTCGCGAAGCTGCTGCGGTCTGCGGTGGCGAATGCCGAGCAGAAGGGCGGCAGCGTCGACGTGGACGCGCTCTTCGTGAAGACGCTAATGGTCGATCAGGGTCCGAAGATGCGCCGCTTCATGGCGCGCGCCATGGGGCGCGCCAATAAGGTTGAGAAGAAGACCAGCCACGTCTACGTGGAACTCGGGATCGCCGCCCGCGGCTAGGCAAGGAGACGAACGTGGGACAGAAAGTTCACCCAGTCGGGTTCCGCCTCGGGGTCATCAGGTCCTGGGACTCGAAGTGGTACGAAGAGAAGAACTACGCCAAGTGGCTCCACGAGGACATCAAGCTTCGTGAGTTCGTCAAGGAGAAGCTCGCGCAGGCGGGCATCTCCCGTGTCGAGATCGAGCGCGCGGCGAACAAGGTCAAGATCAACGTCCACACCGCGCGCCCCGGGATCGTCATCGGGAAGCGTGGCGCGGGGATCGAGACCATCAAGAAGGACCTCCAGGCGCTGACGGAGAACGAGGTCTTCTTCAACGTGGTCGAGGTCCGCAAGGCCGAGACCGACGCGCAGCTCGTCGCGGAGAACATCGCGACGCAGCTCGAGCGGCGCATCGCCTTCCGGCGTGCGATGAAGAAGGCGGTCCAGACCTCGCTCAAGTTCGGCGCGAAGGGGATCCGGGTCGCGTGCTCCGGCCGGCTCGGCGGCGCCGAGATGGCGCGGTACGAGTGGTACCGCGAGGGGCGAGTCCCGCTCCACACGCTGCGGGCGGACATCGACTACGGGTTCGCCGAGGCGAAGACGACCTACGGGAAGATCGGCTGCAAGGTCTGGATCATGCGCGGTGAGGTCCTGCCGCAGTCGTCGGGTGCGCGCCCTGCGCGCGGCACCGGCGGCGCCCGGCCGTAGCCGAGAGCACCAGGACACCAGGAGACGGCAATGCTTCAGCCGGCGCGAACGAAGTACCGCAAGATGATGAAGGGCCGCATGCGCGGCAAGGCCTACCGGGGATCCGACCTCGCCCAGGGCGAGTACGGCCTCGCGGCCACGGAGTGTGGGTGGCTCACGGCTCGCCAGATCGAGGCGGCCCGCATCGCCATCACCCGCTACGTGAAGAAGGGCGGGAAGCTCTGGATCCGGGTGTTCCCGGACAAGCCGATCACCAAGAAGCCGGCTGAGACCCGAATGGGCACCGGCAAGGGCAACGTGGAGTACTACGTCGCCGTGGTGAAGCCGGGGCGCATCCTCTACGAGATGGTCGGCGTGACCGACGACATCGCGAAGAAGGCGTTCACCCTCGCCGCTCACAAGCTGCCCGTCTCCACGCGCCTCGTTAAGCGCGGCGAGACGCTGTAAGGAGGCCGCCATGGCGACCCTGAAGGAGCTTCGCGAGCTCTCCGCGGACGAGCTCAACGTCCGCGCCAAGGAGCTCGAGCAGACGCTCTTCGAGCTCAAGAACAAGCACGTCACCGGCGTGCTGGACTCGACCGCCGTGCTCGCCGAGACGCGGCGCGACGTGGCCCGCTGCCTCACCATCGCCCGCGAAAAGCAGGGCCAGGCGGCTCAGGCCGGGAAGAAGGAGTGACCGACATGGAGCAGCGTCGCAATCGGAAGACCCGCGTCGGCGTGGTGGTCTCGAACAAGATGGCGAAGACCGTCGTCGTTCGGGTCGAGCGCCGCGTCCCCGACAGCCAGTACGGGAAGATCGTGAACCGCGCCCAGAAGTACACCGCGCACGACGAGGAGCAGCAGTGCAAGGTCGGCGACCGCGTCCGGGTCGCTGAGAGCCGTCCGCTCTCGAAGACCAAGCGCTGGCGCGTCGTCGAGATCCTCGAGAAGGGCGCGGAGGTCTAGGTCATGATCCAGCAACAGACGATCCTGGATGTCGCCGACAACTCCGGCGCCAAGAAGGTGATGTGCATCAAGGTGCTGGGCGGCAGCCGCCGCCGCTACGCGAGCATCGGTGACGTCATCGTGGTCTCGGTCCGCGAGGCGATCCCGCAGGCCAAGGTGAAGAAGGGCGAGGTCGCCCGGGCGGTGATCGTCCGGACGGCGCGCGAGGTCCAGCGGCCGGACGGGAGCTACATCCGCTTCGACGGCAACAGCGCCGTCCTCATCAACAAGGATCTCGAGCCGATCGGCACCCGCATCTTCGGACCGGTCGCCCGCGAGCTCCGCGCCCGCAAGTTCATGAAGATCATCAGCCTCGCGCCGGAGGTCCTCTAATGGCCACCATTCGGAAGGGCGACAAGGTCAAGGTCATCGCCGGCCAGGAGCGTGGTAACACTGGCACGGTCCTCGAGGTGCTGACCGGCAAGGGCCGGGTCCGCGTCGAGGGGCTGATGAAGAGCAAGCGCCACCTCAAGCGCGGCCGCAGCCAGGCCAACCAGGAGGGCGGCATCATCGAGAAGATCGGCAGCATCGAGATCTCGAACGTGATGGTCGTCGCCAAGGACGGCAAGCCGGTCCGCCGCGAGAAGATCGCGCGCGAGCTGGGCGCCAAGGAAAAGGCCCGCGCTGCGAAGCAGGCGGCGAAGTAGCAAACGAACGTCAGTCCGCATCGCCCGGCAGCGAGCAGGCGCCGGCCGAAGGCAAGGAGATGGAAATGGGAGCGCGGCTCAAGGACAGGTACGAGAGGGAGCTTCGCCCGGAACTCCTGAAGGAGTTCGGGTGGACGAACCCGATGCAGGCCCCGAGGCTGGAGAAGATCGTGGTCAACATGGGGCTCGGCGAAGCGATCAACAACGGCAAGATCATCGACGCGTCGGTGGAGCAGCTCGCCGCCATCACCGGTCAGAAGCCGGTGGTCACCAAGGCGCGGAAGTCGATCGCCAACTTCAAGCTGCGCCAGGGCCAGAGCATCGGTGCGATGGTGACCCTCCGCGGCGAACGGATGTACGAGTTCTTCGACCGGCTCGTCTCGATCGCGTTGCCGCGCGTCCGTGACTTCAAGGGCGTGTCGCCGAAGGCGTTCGACGGCAAGGGTAACTACACGCTCGGGCTGCGCGAGCAGATCATCTTCCCCGAGATCAACTACGACAAGATCGAGAAGATCAAGGGGCTGAACATCACCGTGGTGACGACCGCCCGGAACGACGAGGAAGGGCGCGCGCTGCTGCGCCTCCTCGGCATGCCGTTCCGTCAGCCGTAGCGTCCGGACCACGAGGAGAAACCATGGCCAAGCTTTCCAAGATGGCGCAGGCAAAGCGCAAGCTGAAGTTCCCGGTGCGGCAGTACAACCGCTGCCCGATCTGCGGCCGCCCCCGCGCCTTCCTGCGCAAGTTCCAGATGTGCCGCATCTGCTTCCGGAAGCGCGCGCTCCAGGGTGAGATCCCGGGCGTCATCAAGTCGAGCTGGTAGAGGGAGATCGAGAGAATGAGCTTCACCGACCCCATTGGCGACATGCTGACGCGCATCCGGAATGCTTCCGCGGCGCGTCATGAGAAGGTGCTCGTCCCGGCGTCCCGGCTAAAGGTCCGGATCGCCGAGGTGCTGCGCGACGAAGGCTTCATCAAGGACTTCGTCGTCCACCAGGACGGCCCGCAGGGGGCCATCACGGTCCTCCTGAAATACAGCGCCGATCGCGAACCCGCGATCAGCGACATCAAGCGAGTCTCGAAGCCCGGGCTCCGCCGCTACGTCTCGAACGACGAGATCCCGCGCGTGCTGAACGGCATGGGCATCGCGATCCTCTCGACCTCGAAGGGGGTCTTGGTCGATCGCGAGGCGCGCAAGCAGCAGGTGGGCGGCGAGCTCATCTGCACCGTCTGGTAACGGAGCCGTCATGTCTCGAATCGGCAAGCTAGCCATCAAGATCCCGGAGAAGGTGAAGATCGCCGTCACCGGGAGCACGCTCAAGGTCGAGGGGCCGAAGGGGAAGATGTCCCTCGCCTTCAACCCCCTCATGAAGCTCGAGATCGGCACCGGTGAGGTGAAGGTCGTCCGTCCGGACGACAGCCGCCTCGCCCGTGGCCTCCATGGCCTGACCCGTACGCTGGTGCGCAACGCCGTCGATGGCGTCGCCAAGGGCTACGAGCGGGTCCTCGAGATCAACGGGGTCGGCTTCAAGGCGGAGGTCAAGGGCAAGGACATCCACTTCGCCATCGGCTTCTCGCACCCCGTCGTCTTCAAGCTGCCCGAGGGGATCACCGCCGAGGTGGATCCCAAGCAGACCCGCCTCACGGTCAAGGGCGTCGACAAGCACCTCCTCGGCCTCACCGCGGCGAAGATCCGCGGCCTCCGCGAGCCCGAGCCTTACAAGGGCAAGGGGATCAAGTACGCTGAGGAGATCATCCGCCGCAAGGAAGGCAAGACCGGCGCAGCATAGCCGGCACCCACCCGCTCATGTGACGGCTGATCCACCGCCGCCGCAAGGAGGAAACAAGTCATGGCAAGGCACGTCACCTCGCGCGAGAAGCGCAAGGCCCGCATTCGCAGGAAGATCACCGGCACGGCGGAGCGTCCGCGCCTCACCGTCTACAAGAGCCTCAAGCACATGTACGCCCAGCTCGTGGACGACGTCGCCGGGACGACCCTGGTGAGCATGAGCACGACGGCGAAGGCGATGAAGGGCGAGGTCGGCGAGGACGCCAAGTCCGACGCCGCGAAGAAGGTCGGCGTCGCGCTCGCGAAGGCGGCGGTGGCGAAGGGGATCACCCGGGCCGTGTTCGACCGGAACGGTTTCGACTACCACGGCCGTATCGAGGCGGTTGCCGCAGGCGCGCGCGACGCGGGCCTCGAGTTCTAGGCAACGGCCCGACGGGAACACGGAGAACGAATGGCTACTCCCATCAACGCGAACGAGCTCGAGCTTACGGACCGCGTGGTCCACATCAACCGCGTCGCCAAGGTCGTGAAGGGCGGCCGCCGCTTCAGCTTCTCGGCGCTGGTCGTCGTCGGTGACGGCCAGGGTCACGTCGGCGTCGGCCTCGGCAAGGCGAACGAGGTGCCTGAGGCCATCCGCAAGGGCGGCGACCAGGCGAAGAAGAACCTCTTCAAGGTGCCGATGGTCGGCACGACCATCCCGCACGAGGTCCTCGGGATCTTCGGCGCCGGGAAGGTGCTCCTCAAGCCGGCCGGAGAGGGTACCGGCGTCATCGCCGGCGGCGCCGTCCGCGCCGTCCTCGAGTCCGCCGGCATCCGCAACGTGCTCACCAAGTGCCAGGGTTCCCGGAACCCGCACAACGTCCTGAAGGCGACCGTCGCCGGCCTCAAGCGGCTCCGCAACGTCGAGGACGTGGCCCGGCTGCGCGGCAAGCAGGTCGCCGAGCTCACGGGCGCGTAGGAAGGAACGAATCGATGGCTGCCATCAAGGTGAAGCTCGTCAGCGGTCTCGCGGGCGTGCCCGCGGGCCAGCGGACCGTGGTCCAGGGGCTCGGCCTCAAGAAGTTCAACTCCACCAAGATCCTCCCGGACACGCCCCAGACGATGGGGATGATCGCGAAGGTCGGCTACCTCCTCGAGTGGGAGAAGGTCGACGCTCCTCCGCCGGTCGGCCGGAAGGCCCGCAAGGCGAAGGCCGCGCGCTCGTAGCCGCGCACCCCGCGTGTTAAAAGGAGTCACCTCATCATGTCTCTGAACAAGCTCAGCGTCCCCAAGGGCGCGACCAAGGTTCGCAAGCGCGTCGGGCGTGGCCAGGCGTCAGGCCTCGGCAAGACCGCCGGCCGCGGCGGCAAGGGCCAGAAGGCCCGCTCCGGCAACATGCGCTTCGAAGGCTTCGAAGGCGGCCAGATGCCGCTGCAGCGGCGCCTGCCGAAGTTCGGCTTCATCAACAACAACCGCCGCGAGTTCGCCGAGGTGAAGGTCGGCGATCTCGAGGGGCTGCAGGGGATCGTCGACCTGGCCGCGATGAAGGCGGCGGGGCTCGTCGGCAAGGCGGCCGACGCGGTCGTCATCCTCGCCGGCGGCGAGCTCACTGGCGCGGTGACCGTCAAGACGGACCGGGTCACTGCGGGCGCGCGCGCGGCCATCGAGAAGGCCGGCGGCAAGATCGAGCTCGTCCCGGCGCCGGTCACGAAGTACCAGGCCGAGAAGGCCGCCAAGCGGGCGGCGAGCGCCAAGGCGAAGGCCTAAGCAGTTCGTTGAAGGCGAGCGCGGTGCGGGGGTGCGCCGCGCCGCCAACGAGGGGTGCGCATGGCGACGAGCGGGCTCGCGAACATGTTCCGGATCGAGGAGCTGCGCAAGCGGCTCCTCTTCACGCTGGGGATGCTGGCGGTCTACCGCCTCGGCATCTTCGTGACCACGCCGGGCGTGGATCGTGAGGCGATGAAGAGCGTCCTGAAGCAGGCCGGGGGGCTGCTCTCGCTCTTCAACCTCTTCAGCGGCGGCGCGCTCGAGCAGCTCTCGATCTTCGCGCTCGGCATCATGCCGTACGTGTCGGCCTCCATCATCCTGCAGCTGCTCACGGTCGTCGTGCCGACGCTCGAGCAGCTGCAGAAGGAAGGGGAGATGGGCCGGCGCAAGATCACGCAGTACACGCGCTACGGCACCATCGTCCTCTCCGCCGTCCAGGGCTTCGGCATCGCCGGCTACCTGGAGTCCCTGCGGGACGCGTCCGGCGTCTCGGTCGTCGCCGACCCCGGCATGGGCTTCCGGCTCATGACGGTGCTCTCGCTGACCGCCGGCACCGCCTTCATCATGTGGATGGGGGAGCAGATCACCGAGCGGGGGATCGGGAACGGGATCTCGCTCATCATCTTCGCGGGCATCGTGGCCCGCCTCCCGGACGCGGTCATCCGGACCTTCGCCAACTTCGGCAAGGGGGGCTCGAACCTCACCGAGCTCGGGCTGCTCGTGCTCGTCGCCCTCATGGTGGTGGTGATCGGGCTCATCGTCTTCGTCGAGCGCGGCCAGCGCCGGATCCCGATCCAGTACGCCAAGCGCGTGGTCGGGCGCCGTCTCTACGGTGGGCAGTCCACGCACCTGCCGCTCAAGGTCAACACCGCCGGCGTCATCCCGCCGATCTTCTCCAGCTCGCTGCTGCTGTTCCCCGCGACGCTGGCCGGCTGGTTCCCGTTCCTCCAGCGGGTCTCCGAGGCGCTGCAGGCGGGCGGCTGGGTCTACAACACGCTCTACGTCGTCCTGATCGTCTTCTTCGCCTACTTCTACACGGCGGTGACGTTCAACCCCGTGGACGTGGCCGACAACCTCAAGAAGTACGGCGGGTACATCCCCGGCATCCGACCGGGGCAGAAGACCGCCGACTACATCGACTTCGTCCTGTCGCGGATCACCTTCGGCGGTGCGATCTACCTCGCCGCCATCTGCGTGCTCCCGACGTTCATCGCCAACGAGTTCGGCGTGAACTTCTACTTCGGCGGCACCTCGCTCCTCATCGTCGTCGGCGTGGCGCTGGACACGGTCCAGCAGATCGAGGGTCACCTCATCACTCGCCACTACGAGGGGTTCACCGGCCCGCGCGGCCCGCGCATCCGCGGGCGCCGCATCATGTCGGGCCAGACGGCGGGCGCCTAGCCGTCGTCCCGGGGCCGCCATCGGCGGGCCCCGGGTGTCTCGAAGGAGAGCCACAATGATCCTCGTGCTCCTCGGCCCTCCGGGCGCCGGCAAGGGTACCCAGGCGAAGCTCCTCACCGCGGAGCTGCGCATCCCGCACATCTCCACCGGCGACATGTTCCGCGACCACAAGGCGCGCGCCACCGAGATCGGCAAGCAGATCCAGGCGATCATGGACGCGGGCGGGCTCGTCACCGACGACATCACGAACGCGATGGTGAAGGAGCGGCTCGCGCGCCCCGACTGCGCCCCCGGCTTCATCCTCGACGGCTACCCACGGACGGCCGCGCAGGCGCAGTTCCTGGACGGGATCCTCTCCTCGATGGGCCGGTCCATCACCCGCGCGCTCTCCTACGAGGTCGCCGAGGACGCGCTGGTCGAGCGGATCTCCGGCCGCCGGAGCTGCCCGAAGTGCGGCGCCGTCTACCACGTCACCGCGACGCCGCCCAGGCAGGCGGGGAACTGTGACAAGGACGGCACCGCGCTCGTCCTCCGCGAGGACGACAAGCCGGAGAACGTGCGGAAGCGGATGCAGGAGTACGCGTCCAAGACCGAGCCCCTGAAGCGCTTCTACGCCGATCGCGGGCTGGTCTCCGTCCTCGACGGCATCGGCGCTCCCGATGCGATCCTGGGCGAGACGCGCCGCCTCCTCGGCCGCTGAGTCTTGGCGCGCGTGGCGAGGCAGCGGTTCGACCTGAAGTCGCGCGACGAGGTGGCGCGCATCCGCGCCGCCTGCCGCGTGGTGAGGCAGGTCCTGAACGTGCTCCGCGACGCGGTCCGTCCGGGCGTCTCGACCGCAGCGCTCGATCGGATCGCCGAGGAGCGCACCAGGGCGTTCGGGGCGACGCCGGCGTTCCTCGGCTACCGCGGCTACCCCGCGTCGGCCTGCATCTCCATCAACGAGGAGATCGTCCACGGCATCCCCAGCGCTTCGCGGGTGCTGAAGGAGGGGGACATCGTCGGGATCGACTTCGGGGCGGTCCTGGATGGGTTCTACGGGGATGCGGCGATCTCGATCGGCGTCGGGGAGATCAGCGCGGAGGCGGGTCGCCTCCTCGAGGTGACGAGCGAATCTCTGACGCGTGGCATCCGGGCGGCCCAGCCGGGCAAGCGGATTGGCGACATCGGCGCGTCCGTGCAGGAGTTCGTGGAAGCCCAGGGATTCTCGGTGGTTCGCGATTTCGTCGGCCACGGGATAGGCAGGAATCTCCACGAGCCGCCGCACGTCCCCAACTACGGAAGCCCCGGGACGGGCGATCTCCTGCTTCCGGGTATGGTGCTCGCCATAGAGCCCATGGTAAACGCGGGCACCCCAGAAACCACTCTGCTGGGGGATGGTTGGACCGCGGTGACGGCCGACGGAGCGCTGTCGGCGCACTTCGAGAACACGATTGTCATCACGGCAGACGGGCCCGAGATCCTCACTGGGGACGGGCCGTAGTTGCACCGCATGCGTGAGCGTGCTATGAGGCGCGCTTCGCGCCCCTCTCGAAGGAGGGCGGGTGTCCGGGAAAGCCCGGAGAATCCGGGCGGCTAGGACGGAGAGAATGGCTCTCCAGCCGCCGTTCCCGCCGGAAGCAGCGGCGGGGATTTTCGTCTCGATGGTTTTGCGTAAGTTCGGGAGGCGTCGGTCATGAAGGTCCGCGCGTCGGTCAAGAAGATTTGCGAGAAGTGCAAGGTCATCAAGCGCAAGGGCACCGTGCGGGTCATCTGCGCGGCCAACCCCCGCCACAAGCAGCGCCAGGGCTAAGGCCCGCGCAGGTTCGGAGAGAAGAATGGCTCGCATTGCTGGCGTCGACCTTCCCCGTGAGAAGCGGGTCGAGATCGCGCTCACGTACATCTACGGAATCGGTCGGACCACTGCGAAGCAGATCATCGCGAAGGCGGGGGTGAACCCCGTCACGCGGACCAAGGATCTCACTGACGACGAGACCCGGAAGATCCGCGAGACGATCGAGCAGGTCACGAAGGTCGAGGGCGATCTCCGCCGCGAGATCTCGATGAACATCAAGCGGCTGATGGACCTCGCCTGCTACCGCGGGCTCCGTCACCGCAAGGGGCTCCCGGTCCGCGGCCAGCGCACCCACACGAACGCGCGCACGCGCAAGGGCCCGAAGAAGGGGCTCGTTCGCAAGGCCCCCTCTGCCGCGCCGGCGCCCAGGTAACGAACTCGAACGGTAGCCGGGCCTCGCGCCGGGCGATCACCTCACGGAGAATCACGAGTGGCTGACGAGAAGCAGACGGCCGAGAAGGCCCCGAAGAAAGAGGAGGCCGCCGGCCCCTCCGTCCCGAACCTGACCGGCATCGAGCCGGTCACCGCGTCGCCCGTGGTCCCGAAGAAGGGGAAGAAGCGGGTCAAGAAGAACGTCGCGACGGGGGTCGTCTACATCAACGCGACCTTCAACAACACGATGATCACCATCACCGATCCGACCGGGAACGTCCTGTCGTGGTCGAGCGCTGGCGCCCGCGGCTTCAAGGGCTCGCGCAAGTCGACGCCGTTCGCCGCCCAGGTCGCGGCGGGCGACGCCGCGGCGAAGGCGATGGAGCACGGGCTGAAGACGGTGTCGGTCCTCGTCGTCGGGCCGGGCGCGGGGCGCGAGTCCGCGCTGCGTGCGCTCTCGTCCGCCGGGCTCAAGGTCACCATCATCCGCGACGTGACGCCGATCCCCCACAACGGTTGCCGGCCGCCCAAGCGCCGCCGCGTCTGAGCTTCGAGGAGAGACACAGTGGCTCGTTACAGCGATAGCGTCTGCCGGCTTTGCCGCCGGGAGAACCTGAAGATGTACCTGAAGGGCGACCGTTGCTACACGGACAAGTGCGCCATCGAGCGCCGCCCTTACCCTCCCGGTCAGCACGGCCAGGCGCGCGTGAAGTTCTCCGAGTACGGCGTCCAGCTCCGTGAGAAGCAGAAGGTCAAGCGGATGTACGGCGTGCTCGAGGCGGGGTTCCGCCACGCGTACCACGACGCCGCCGCCGCCAAGGGCAAGACCGGCGAGAACCTGCTGCAGTCGCTCGAGCTCCGGCTCGACAACGTCGCGTTCCGGCTCGGCTTCGCCGACACCCGCAACGAGGCCCGCCAGCTCGTCCGCCACGGCCACTTCCGCGTGAACGGCCGCAAGGTGAACATCCCGAGCTTCTCGGTCCGCTCCGGCGACGTCGTCGAGATCAAGGACCGCTCGAAGAAGGTCGCCCGGATCGCCGAGGCGATCGAGGCGGTCGAGCGCCGCGGCGTCCCCGCGTGGCTCGAGCTCGACAAGGCCGGCTTCAAGGGCACGGTGAAGGCCCTCCCGTCCCGCGAGGACGTCACCATGCCGATCCAGGAACAGCTGATCGTCGAGCTCTACTCGAAGTAGCCGAAGCCTTCGCGGAGGCGAGCCCGTGTTCGGGCTCGCCTCTCTTCAACGCGCCGCGCGCTCCACGGATCTCCCGCCGCCTGGCTGCGCGGATCGGGGGAGGGGGCGGCGGCAAGGAGACAGCCCATGGCCGATTCCATCACGACGAAGAACTGGCGCGACCTCATCAAGCCCAAGGGGCTCGTGGTCGACCAGGAGACGCTCTCCAACACCTACGGGAAGTTCGTCGCCGAGCCGCTGGAGCGCGGCTTCGGCATCACGCTCGGCAACTCGCTGCGCCGCGTGCTCCTCTCGAGCCTGCAGGGCGCCGCCATCACCTCGGTGAAGATCGAGGGGGTGGAGCACGAGTTCATGACGATCCCGGAGGTGGCCGAGGACGTCACCGACATCATCCTCAACCTCAAGGAGGTCCTCCTCCAGATCCACACCAACGAGGTGAAGACGATCCGGATCGAGGCCGACGGTCCCCGCGAGATCAAGGCGGGCGACATCATCACCGACGGCCAGGTCGAGGTGCTCAACCCCGGTCACCACGTCCTCACCATCAGCGACGGCGGCAAGGTCCGGATGGAGATGACGGCGCGCCGCGGCCGCGGTTACGTCCCGGCGGAGCGGAACAAGGCGCCGGGGGCGCCGATCGGGACCATCCCGGTCGACGCGCTCTTCAGCCCGATCAGCAAGGTGAACTACCAGGTCACCAACGCCCGCGTCGGGCAGCAGACCGACTTCGACAAGCTGAGCCTCGAGGTCTGGACCGACGGGTCCGTCGCCCCGGCCGACGCGGTCGCGTTCGCCGCGAAGATCGTCAAGGAGCAGCTCGGGATCTTCATCAACTTCGACGAGGCCGAGGAGGCCGTCGAGGAGGTGAAGCCGGTCGAGGAGCAGAAGCTCAACGAGAACCTCTTCCGGTCGGTGGACGAGCTCGAGCTCTCCGTCCGCAGCGCCAACTGCCTCGCCAACGCCAACATCAAGAGCATCGGCGACCTCGTCCAGAAGACCGAGGCCGAGATGCTCAAGACCAAGAACTTCGGCCGCAAGTCCCTCAAAGAGATCAAGGAGATCCTGGCCGAGATGGGGCTCTCGCTGGGGATGAAGCTGGAGAGCTGGCCGCCCAAGACCACGCCGCCGGCTCCCAAGGCCTAGCGTCAGCACCAAGGACAGGAGACCAACCCTATGAAGCATCGCGTCGTCGGCCGTCGCCTCGACCGTACCACCGAGCACCGCACGGCCATGCTGCGGAACCTCGTGACCTCGCTGCTCGAGCACGAGCGGATCAAGACCACCACCCCGAAGGCGAAGGAGCTGAAGCGCTTCGCCGACAAGATCATCACGCTGGGCAAGAAGGGCACGGCGCACGCCCGCCGGACGGCGGCTGCCGACGTCCAGCGCCCCGCGATCCTCGCGAAGCTCTTCGACGACGTGGCCGCGCGCTGCAAGTCGCGTCCCGGTGGCTACACGCGGATCATCCGCGTCGGCCGCCGCGCCGGCGACAACGCAGACATGTCGATGATCGAGCTCGTCGATCGCAAGAAGGGCGCGGTCGAGGGCGACGAGGAGGGCGAGGCCAAGCCCGAGGCCAAGGCCGAGAAGACGGCGGAGGCCAAGCCCGAGAAGAAGGCTGCGCCCAAGGCCGCCAAGAAGAAGGCCGCCAAGGCCGAGGCGAAGTAGCGCCTCGCGCTGGAGACGCCGGAGGCCGCGTGCGGTGACCCCGTACGCGGCCTTCGCGCTTTCCTCTCTCGCCGGCATGCCGCCGCTCTTCGCACACGACCCGCTGGATGCCGTCCAGCGCGCGACCCATCCCGGGTGGTGGCTGGCCCTGGCGACAGCTCTCTCCGTCGCGTGCGAGCACTGGGTGCTGGCGCTGCTCGCCCTCGCCACGTACGCGTGGATGGAGCGGGACGTCGCGTCGGTCCTGAGGACCTTCGTGCCGCTCGCCCTGGCGCTCGGCGTGGGGATCGTGATCGTAGCCACCTTCGGCCGCATCGGCGCGCTGGCGGGGTGGGGCGTTCGAGGGGTCCCCAGCGGCCATGCGCTCTGGGGCGCGACCTTCGCCGCCTACACGGTCATGGTGTACCGTACTCGCTGGGCCTATCTAGCCATCGCGTTGCCGCTGGCGGGTGGGCTCGGCAGGATCTACCTCGGGAGCAATGGCATCCCGAGCGTTGCGGCCGGATGGGGCGTAGGGGCCCTGCTGGGGGCGGCGGCCTTCGAGATCGCCGCCCGCTTGACAAGACTTTCTAAGGTAGCGTAAAGGAACCCACTTTTCGCGGCCGTGCGCGCCCATCGGCGCTCTTCGGCGGTCGCCATGGGAATTCAGGAGGCCACACGATGGCGGTTGTTCTTAGGCTCTCGCGCGCGGGCACGCACAAGGCGCCCTTCTATCACGTGGTGGCGACCGACTCGCGCAAGCCCCGCGACGGCCGTTACCTCGAGGACGTCGGGACTTACGACCCGACCGCCAAGCCCGAGCAGATCAAGCTCAAGGCCGAGCGGATCACGCACTGGCTCAAGGCCGGCGCCCGCCCGTCGCAGACGGTCGCGATGCTGATCAAGCGCGCGGGCGTCCCCGACGCGAAGGCCGAGAAGAAGGCCTAGGCGGCCGCGATGCGCGATCTCGTCCTCTGGCTCGCCAGCGAGCTCGTCGAGAACAAGGGCGCCGTGAAGGTCGATGCCATCGAGCGTGATCGCTCGACGGTGCTCGAGCTGAGCGTCGCCCCCGACGATCTCGGGCGCGTCATAGGGCGGGGCGGCCGGACCGCGAAGGCGTTCCGGACGGTGCTCGACTTCGCTGCACGCCGCAGCGGCCGGCGGGCAGTGCTCGACATCCTCGACTGACGTGGCGCGAGTCAGGCTCGGCAAGGTCGTCCGGGCGCTCGGACTGAAGGGGCTCCTCGGGGTCGCCGGCACGGAGGGCGCGCTCGGGGCGCTGGAGCGGGTCTGGCTGGAGCGTCCGGGGCAAGCCCCGGTGCAGGTCAGGATCGCGATGGCGCGGCCCCAGGGGCGCCTCTGGGCGTTGCAGGTGGACGGGATCGACGACCGCACCGGCGCCGAGGCGTGGATCGGTGCCGAGGTGGCCGCCGAGCGGGACGAGCTGGGCGAGGCTGGTGAAGGGCAGCACTACTGGGCAGACCTCGAAGGGATGCCCGTGGTGACGGTGGACGGAGCGCCGCTCGGCAGGATCACCGGGCTCTATGAGACGGGCGGCGTCGACGTGCTGGTCGTGACGGGCGAGGGGCGGGAGCGGCTCATCCCGCTTGCGCCGTACGTCGAGGTGGACCGGAAGGCCGGCCGCGTCGTCGTGGACCCGCCCGACGGATTGTTGGAGACGTAGGCGAAGCGGAGTCGGCTGAAGAAATAGGAGGTCCGGAGCGAGGTAACGGTCGTGGCGAAGCTCGAGGTCGAGATCCTGACGCTGTTCCCGCGGATGATCGCGGGGTACCTGGGGGAGAGCATCCTGGGGAAGGCGCAGGAGAGCGGACTCCTCGGGGTTCGGATCGTGGACATCCGCGATCACACGAAGGGCAAGCATCGCGTCGCCGACGACGCCCCGTACGGGGGCGGAGCCGGCATGGTGATGAAGCCCGAGCCGCTCATCGAGGCCATCGAGGCCGCGAAGGAGCGGGTCCCGGGGGCGATCGTCGTGATGACGAGCCCGCGGGGCGTGAGGCTGGATCCGGCGCTGGCTCGCCGGATCGCGGACCATGGCCGGTTGATCGTCGCTTGCGGACGGTACGAGGGAGTTGACGAGCGCGTGACGAGGGCAGTCGACATGGAGGTCTCCATCGGGGACTTCGTGCTCACGGGCGGTGAGCTGGCGGCGCTCTGCGTCGTCGACGCGGCGGCGCGCTTCGTGCCGGGCGTCCTCGGCAACGAGGACAGCGCCGGGGCCGAGAGCTTCGCCGTGGACGGCCTGCTCGAGCACCCCCACTACACGCGCCCGCCGGTCTATCGTGACATGCAGGTTCCGGAGGTGCTCCTGTCTGGAGACCACCGGCGTATCGAGCGGTGGCGCCGCCGGGAGTCCCTGCGCGCCACCAGGGACCGGAGGCCGGACCTCTTCGCGAGGCTCGAGCTCACCGGCGAGGATCTGCGGCTCATCGAAGCCGCGGACGAAGATCTCTAGGCGGAAGGAAGGGAAGCCATGCTGCGCAAGGCCATTGCCGACATCCAGAAGAAGCACATGAAGAGCGACGTCCCGGGTCTTCGTTCGGGTGACTCAGTGCGAGTCCACACGAAGATCAAGGAGGGCGACAAGGAGCGGATCCAGATCTTCGAGGGCACCGTGATCGCCTTCCGCAAGGGCGGGACCGGCTCGATGTTCACCGTCCGCAAGGTGAGCTACGGCGTCGGCGTGGAGCGCATCTTCCCGCTCCACAGCCCGCGCATCGACAAGATCGAGGTCTCCGGCCACGGCGAGGTCCGCCGCGCCAAGCTCTTCTACCTCCGCGAGCTCCAGGGCAAGGCTGCCCGGCTCACGCAGGAGGAGGGGCACGTCGCGGCCGCTCCCGCCGGCGCGCCCGCGCAGGCCTGATCCCGTCGCGCGAAGGTGGGCGAAAGCTCACCTTCACGCGACGGCGACAGGGCGGTAACATCACCGCCCCCGTGATCCTCCTCGAATTCGCAGCCCAGGGAATCCGTGGCGTGGCGCCGACCGGCGGCCGCGCCACGCTTCGTCCCGGGTACAACGTCGTGGCGGCCGACGGCGCGGTGCTCCGCCGCCTGCTCGACGCGCTCCTTTACCCTGACGCCGGCGATCAGGAGCCGCTCCCGCGCGCACCTGGCGGTCCCGCCAATGCGCCGCTGCGCGCCGGGCTGACCCTCGTCGGCGACGACCGGATCACCTACCGGCTCGTCAGGGACTTCGGCGGGGCGACGCAGCTCCACCGGTTCGACGCCGAGAGGCGCTCCTTCGCGCCAGTCGCCCAGGACCTCTCCGAGATCGCGAAGGTCCTCAGGTCGGCCGGCGGCGTCCCCGCCCGCGAGCGCTTCTCGACGCTCCTCTGTCTCTCGGCGGCCGAGCTCCCTTCGAAGCAGGGAGGTGGGCTGGCGGCGTCGCTCCACGCGGCGGCGCCGCGAGCGGCCCTCTCGCCCGCCCAGCTGCAGAAGAAGATCGCCGACCTGAAGGGCGAGCTGGCGAAGGGCACGGTGTCCGAGAAGCTCCAGCTCCAGCAGGACGGGGTGCAGGCGCGTGCCTTCACGCTCGACGAGGTGCTGAAGGCCGGGGCGGCGCTGCAGGAGGGGCTCGACCGCGCCGAGGAGGAGCTGAAGGCGCTCGAGCCGGTGGGGGTGGTCCTGGAGCGGCTCGGCGATCCGGAGGGCAGGATCGCCGCCTTCGAGAAGGCGACGTCCAGGCGGGAGGACGCCCTCGCGCGCGTGACGTCGGAGCGCGAGGCCATCGACGCGGCAGAGGCGGCGGGTGCGCCGGCCGCGTTCTGGAAGGAGCGCGACTTCCTCCTCGGTGCCGGCGCGGGGATCGGCGCGCTGGCGCTGGGGATCGGCGGCGCGGTAGGCGGCACCGCCACGCGGTACCTCGCGCTCCTGGCGATCCCTGCCCTCGGGTGGGCTGCGTGGGGCGCGTTCGGCTGGGTCTCGAGGCTGGAGGCGTGGGAGCGGCTCGGCCGGAGGCGGCGCGTCATCGACGACTGGGAGCGCAAGATGCTCGACCAGTTCGAGAAGGACGCGGACGAGGTCCGCGACGCGATGCAGGAGCTGGGGATCGAGAAGATCCAGGACCTCCGCGATCTCGCCGGCCGCATCGCCGACGGCGAGAGCGTGGCCGCGGAGTGGCGGCGCCGCGTCGGCGAGTGGAGGGCCGATCCGAAGATCGCCGCCGCCCGGGCGGAGCGGGCGAAGCTCGCGAGGGAGGCCAAGGCGATCGAGGAGCGGCTCCAGGAGGCGAGCGGGGGCGGCTTCGTGCGGGACACCCGGTCGATCGAGGCCGAGATCCAGCGGCTCGAGGGTGAGCTCGCGAACCCGGCCCCGGCGCCGGCCGCTCCGGCAGCGGTCGCGCCGGCGAGACCCGCCGGCGATCCGCTCCGGCTCCTGCTGGAGGGGGCGGCGAGGGAGCTCGGGGGGAGCCCGGCGGCCGCGGTGCGAGCCATCCAGCAGAAGGCCTCGCAGACGCTCACGGGCATCACCTTCCAGCGGATGGCCGGGGTCTCCGCGGACGATCGCGGCAACCTCCAGGTGCAGATGGGGGGGCGGCTGGTCCCCGCGGCGACGCTGCCCGCGGCCGACAGGGACCTCCTCTTCATCGCGCTGAAGCTCGGCTTCATGGAGGGCGCGCTGGCCCAGGGCAAGGCGGTCGGCTACGTGGACGAGTGCTTCGCCGGGCTCACCGACGGCGCCAGGCGGCTGGTGGCGCGGGTCCTGAAGCAGCTGGCGCGTCCCGGCCAGATCGTGCACGCCACGAGCGCCAGCTCGTTCAAGGAGGCGGCGGACCACTCCGCCTGAGCCCCTTGACGGATCCCAGCGAGGCCGCGACGCGAGGAGCGCGCGGGCACGAAGCCGAGGGGGCCGCAGCGGCCTG
The DNA here is from genome assembly GCA_049696175.1 of Anaeromyxobacteraceae bacterium. Lineage (GTDB taxonomy): Bacteria > Myxococcota > Myxococcia > Myxococcales > Anaeromyxobacteraceae > DATIVK01. The sequence continues at coordinate 4,261 of JBAVTL010000634.1, read as the reverse complement.
GCTGGAGGGGCAGGGCTTCCGCGTGCTCGCGCGCAACCACAGGACGAAGCGTGGCGAGGTCGATCTCGTGTGCGCCGACGGCGACACGGTCTGCTTCGTGGAGGTGCGCAGCCGCGCCACCGAGCTGTTCGGCACCCCGGCCGAGACGATCACCCGGGAGAAGGCGCGGCGCGTCGCGAGCGCCGCCGAGGACTGGTTCCAGTTGAACGGCGCCGACGAGCGCCCGATCCGCTTCGACGTGGTCTCGGTGACGCTCACGGACGGCCAGCCGTCCTTCGAGCTCATCCGGGCCGCCTTCGACTCCGATGGCGACACCCGGCTCTGGTGACGCGCCCGCGGGCGCCCGGCGGGGGAGGCTCCTCGTGGTGGCGACGCCGATCGGGAACCTCGGTGACCTCTCGCCGAGGGCCGCCGAGGCGCTGCTGTCGTCCGACGCGGTGGCCGCGGAGGACACGCGGCGCACGCTGAAGCTCTTCGGCCACCTGGGCAAGAAGCCGCCCGTCCTGCTGTCGCTGCCCGCCTTCGACGAGCGGGGGCGGCTGGGCGGGATCGTGGATCGGCTCCGGGACGGGCAGACGATCGCGCTCTGCACGGACGCCGGGACGCCGGGGATCTCCGACCCCGGGGCGATGCTCGTTGAGGCCGCGTGGGAGGCCGGCGCCCTGGTCGTCCCCATCCCGGGGCCGTCGGCGGCGGCGAGCGCGCTGGCCGCCTCGGGCTTCCCCGCGGACCGGTTCTTCTTCAACGGCTTCCTCCCGAGGAAAGGGGGCGCCCGGCGCGACGCGCTGGCGCTCCTGGCGAGGGTGCCGGCGACGCTGGTCCTGTACGAGGCCGGGAACCGGACCGCCGAGACCCTCCGCGACCTCGCCGAGGCGCTCGGAGACAGGCAGGCGCTCGTCGCCCGGGAGCTGACGAAGCTGCACGAGCAGCTCGAGCGGGCGAAGCTGACGGAGCTGGCGGAGCGGTTCGGTGGAGAGGTGCTGGGGGAGGTGACCCTCGTGGTCGCCCCGCCAGCGGAGGGGACGCCCGCCGTCACCGAGGAGGCCGCCGAGCCGCTGGAGGCGGAGCTCGCGCGAAGGCTCGCCGCCGGGGAGCCGCCGAGCGGACTCGCCCGCGACGTCGCGAAGGCGCGCGGGCTGAAGCGCTCGGACGTCTACGACGAGATCGAGCGGATCAAGGGGCGGTGAAATGGCGCCCGCCAAGGAGATCTTCCCCTCTCCCCCACCGGGGGAGAGGGCCGGGGTGAGGGGGCGATCGTGAGCCACGCGGGCATCAACTCTGCGCACGGGCTGGCCGCGGCGCCGCGACGTCCCGCTCCCTCTCCCTGGCCCTCCCCCTCGATGAGGGGGAGGGGACGGAAACCTTGGGGGAGGCCGCGGTATTCTCGATAGCTAGAACTGCAATACGCCGGCGAGCGCGAGGCCGAAGTTCGAGACCTCGGTCAGCCGGTAGCGGCTGCCCGCCGCGTCGTACTTCGAGTTGTAGTTCGGGTCGCCGACGGTCTCACCGGTGATGAAGTGTGGCGTCTCGGTGCCGAGGTGGGCGGTCGCCTGGAGCTGCATGTACTTCGAGGCGCGCCAGTAGAAGCCGAAGAAGGCGTCCAGTTCGAAGTAGTCCTCGGTGCGGAGGAGCTTGCCCGTCATGTCGGTCAGCTCGTTGTACCAGCGCGAGCTAGAGACGTAGTCGCCGGTGAGCCGGAGGTCGATCGCCACCCGCGTCCCCTCGGCCTTGTTCTCGCCGGTGACGATCTCGGTGCCGAACGCGGCGCCGGTGATCCAGGGCGGACGGGCGCCGTACTTGGCGGAGCCGGACGGGACGTTGCACGGCGCGTCGAGCAGCACCGGGTGGTTGCAGTTGCTGTAGGTCTTGTCCGACGGCCGGTAGGACGTCACGTGGAAGCGGACGTACGGATCTGCCGGTCCCATCCGCTTCGAGAGCGCGGTGACGAGGTCGATCTTGAGGACGTTCTCGCCGGTGGGGCTCGCGGCGCCGGCGTTGTCGTAGGACGGAGACGTCTGGTTGACCGGAGCAAGCCGGCCCGCCCCGGGGTCGTACATCTTGGCCGTCGGGATGATGAAGTCGATCCCGACGAGCCAGAGGGGCTTCGTGTCGTCGCGGGCGTCGGAGAGGATCCCCCACGCGAGACCGAGCTTCACGTCGCCGAAGCCGCTGCCGTGGTAGACGGTCCCCTGACCGGGGAAGACGCCGTCGTTGCCGGTCGCCGAAGTCGCGTCGTTCTGCGGCTGTCCGTCGGAGAAGGCGTAGTGCCAGTTGGTGTTGGAGGACAGGATGACCGGGACCTCGATGTGGAGCTCGAGGTCCTTGTAGAGCCCCACGGCGACCCGTGGGAGGATCGAGAAGGTCCGGCGGGCGTACCGTAGCTCGGGCCGCTCCTCGACCGACGGGAGCGCCCCCGACGGGTAGTTCTGGGTGTACTCGCGCGTGATCAGCGCCCGCTGCTGCAGGTACTCGGCCTTGATCGTGAAGTCGAGATCGAAGGGGTTGTCCTCGTCTCCGCTCGACGCGACGCGCGTCGCCTCGGCCGCAGCCGCGGGGAGCACGAGCGCCAGGATCACTGCGGCGGTGAGGGCGCGAAGGCTCGCGAACCGGGACATTTGGAGGACCTCCGGAAGTCGGGGCGACCGTAACAGCGGCCCCTGGGGTGGTCAAGGATCGCCGGGCGGGTGCCGCCGCGCCCCAGCGCTACTCCTCGGTGCCGCGCAAGCCCAGATCCTTCATCTTGACCTGCAGCGACTTGCGGCTGATCTGGAGCCGCTTCGCGGCGCGGGTGACGTTGCCGCCGGTCTCCTCGAGGGCGCGGGCGATCAGCTCGCGCTCCAGCTCGGCCTGAGCCTGCCGGACGATCTCCTTCATCGAGGCGCCCACGGGCGAGGCGATCGCGCCGAGCGGCCCCACCGGCGCGATGGGCACGGGGGCGGCGGCGGGGGCCTGCTCGCGGAGCGAGTCCGGCAGCTGGGACGCCTCGATGATCGGGCCGTCGGTGAAGAGGACGGACCGCTCCATCAGGTTCTCGAGCTCGCGGATGTTGCCGGGCCAGCCGTAGGCCTGGAGGATCTGCATGGCCTCGGGGTCGATCCCCTCGACGTGCTTGCCGAGCCGCAGGTTGAACTTCTCGATGAAGTGCGCGACCAGGACCGGGATGTCCGCGCGCCGCTCGCGGAGCGGAGGCAGCTCCATGGGGACCACCGCGAGCCGGTAGAACAGGTCCTCGCGGAAGCGCCCATCCGCGATGAGCGCCTTGAGGTCGCGGTTGGTCGCGGCGATGAGCCGGACGTCGACGTGGAGGGTGCGGACGCCGCCGACCCGCTCGAACTCCGACTCCTGGAGCGCCCGCAGCAGCTTCACCTGGATCTCGCCGGGGATCTCGCCGATCTCGTCGAGGAAGAGGGTCCCGCCGTCGGCCAGCTCGAAGCGGCCTGGCTTGGAGCCCACCGCGCCGGTGAACGCCCCCTTCTCGTAGCCGAAGAGCTCGCTCTCGACCAGGTCCTTGGGGATGGCGGCGCAGTTCACCTTGATCAGCGCCTTCTCGCGGCGGGCGGAGAGCCGGTGGAGCTCCTGGGCGATCAGCCCCTTGCCGGTGCCGCTCTCCCCGGTGATCAGGATCGTGGAGGGTGAGTCGGCGACGCGGGCCACCATCTCGTGGATGGCCTTCATCGCCGGCGACTCGCCGACGAGCGGCGAGCCGGCCGCCTCGTAGGGGGCGTGGACGTTCTTCCGCTCCAGGTCGTGGGCGCGGGCCGCCTTCTCGATGACCTTCTTCAGCTCCTCCTGGTCGAAGGGCTTCGTCACGTAGTCGAAGGCGCCGGCCTTGAGCGCCGCGACCGCGCTGTCGACCGAGCCGTGGGCGGTGATCATGATGACCGGGACGTCGGGCCAGTCGGAGACCACGCGCTTCAGCAGGTCCATGCCGCCGACCCGCGGCATGACGAGGTCGGTGACGACCACGCTCACCGGGATCTTCTGGAGGACCGCGAGCGCCTGCTCGCCGTCGGCGGCCGCGGTGACCTCGTAGCCCGCGCGCTTGAGCATCGCCGCGAGGACGCGCCGGATGTTGTTCTCGTCGTCGACGATGAGGATGTGCGCCACGCGCCCAGCTTGTTAGCACGAACGGCGGGGGACGCGCACGGGTGGAGCGGCCAGGGCCGGTCAGCTGCGGCGGCGGCGCTTCCGCCGGCGGAGGCGGGCCTCGGCCTTCGCGCGCCGCTGCTCCCGCGCGCGCTGCGCCTCCAGGGGCTCGAGC